>JBDTOF010000376.1:0-3900 GCA_039933375.1 Chloroflexota bacterium | reverse complement strand
CCGTGTTCCTGTTCAACAAGCCCGATGCGATGCCGTCCGCCCAGTCCGCCCTGCCGGGTCGGGATCAGCCGATCCTCGACCCCGGTCCCCACCACGTGAACGGCCGGCCGATCGGGGGCCCCTACCCCACCGGCTTCCAGATCGCCGAGTTCGCGCTCGGCTGCTTCTGGGGCGCCGAGAAGGGCTTCTGGAAGGTACCGGGCGTCTGGGTGACGGCCGTCGGATACCAGGGCGGCTACACACCGAACGCGACGTACACCGAGGCCTGCTCGGGCAAGACCGGGCATGCAGAGGCGGTTCGAGTCGTCTTCGATCCGTCGATCGTCAGCTACGAGATGCTTCTGAAGCACTTCTGGGAGGCCCACAACCCGACGCAGGGTATGCGCCAGGGCAATGACATTGGCTCCCAGTACCGCTCGGCGATCTTCCCGGGCTCCGGAGAGCAGCATGACGCCGCGACAGTGTCGCGCGATGCCTACCAGTCCAGCCTGACCGCGTCAGGATTCGGGTCGATCACCACCGAGATCACCGACACGCCCGCCCCTATGTTCTACTTCGCCGAGAACTACCACCAGCAGTATTTGAGCAAGAACCCGAATGGCTATTGCCCCGATCACGGGACCGGTGTCTCCTGCCCCGTCGGTCTCGGGAGTCTCGGTCGCTAACCGCTCTGGCTTGACCACATGATGAATGCGCCCGACCGGTAGTCAAGAACGACCGTCCTCGTCTTGGCCGGCTGGAATGAGCCGGATAGGACGACGACCCAGACCCACGTGTCGCCCGGCACGACCCCTTGAGCGGGCTCGAAGTCCTGAATCCGGCCCGCCGTCGTACTCTCCACCCCGGTCGAGTCTGGAAACAGCGCCGTCGCTGCGGCCACGGCTGCGGCCTCGCTCACGCCCTGCGATGGCCTCGGGGAGCCACCGCAAGCCGCCAACGACGCGAGAACAAGCGGGCCAAAGAACAGTCTGGTCATTTCGCCGCATAGCATTAGTCTATGGGTCAAGACCAAGGTCAGATGACGCAGCAGACCGTCTGGGAACCCCCGGGTTACTGCCCGAACCACGCGACAGGCGTGAAACTCCCCGACGACGTCGTGTCACGCTGCTTCAGTACACGTGGACTGAGTCGCTCCCGGCCCGGCCGGGTTCGGGGCAAGCTGCCGCCGCGAGCAAGGAGGACCTCGTCCTGGTCAAGGTCCAAAGGACCTGCCTCGGGGGGCCGTCCGACAGGTGCTGGACCAGGCTGTCCGGCAGAGGATCACTGCTGACGAGCTGGGCCATCCCGCGTCCGGCGCGAGATTGAGGTGACTGAAATGGCAATCGAACGTTCCACCAGTTCATTGCCGATCTACACCACCGTGGCGGGTTGGCTCGTCGTCGTGGCCTGCGGCTTCGCCGTCGTGGCGGACCTGACGTCGACGTTCGGCTACCTGCCGGAAGACCAGGGGGGAATCCCCATCTTCGTTGCGGCCGCCGCGCTTGTCGTTGCCGGGCTGCTGTCCTTCGGGAGAACGTCCCGCTGGCTGTCCTTCGGGCTTGCGACGTTGGGCGCTCTGGCAACCGGACTCTTCCTGATTTGGACGATGGCAGTGCCGGTGGTCGCCCTAGTCTTCATCGTGCTCTTCGCGATGTCCACCCTGCGGAGACGGCCGGTCGCGGGACGCGTCGCCGCGCCCTGACGCCTGAGGAGCTGGAGCGCGTGCTTCCGGCACTACCCGGGCGACCGGGAGGAGCCCTAGCCGGCCAGCCAAGTCGGGCCGACGGGTCTATTCCTGAACGACACCGGGGAGATTCTCGCCGGCGTATCGGCGCAGACCGCAGTCGCTCCCGAGATGGCGACGGCGATGGGGCGCCACGGGATGATCCTGCCACTGACGGTCCCGATCGAGAAGTAGCCGGAGGCCCGCGATCGCGGCCGAGTTTCAGGCTTCGCTGCAGGAGCGAGGTCGAGTCCCCGCCTCCCACGAGCAATCGGCTGACTCACCGAGGCCCGGGAGCGTAGTGCCCCGACCATCGGACTGGCGTGAAGCTGCCGGACGACTTCGCCATCTCACGCCGCTGCAGTACGTTGACTGACCCGGTAGAACCGGCCGCCTTGGGAAACTTCGCCACGGATACGCGGTGTCGACCAGACTCGCTCCACCGATGGAGGAGAGGCAAGACGCTGTATCGCACCCCGCCTGTCGAGAACCCGAATGGCTATTGCCCCGATCACGGGACCGGTGTCTCCTGCCCCGTCGGTCTCGGGTCCGCGGCCCTTGCCAGCGGCTGAACCTTGCTAGCTGAGCGCTTCAGGGCGGTCGTCCAGAGAGCTCCGCTCAGGGTACCGACGAGGCGGCCCGGGGCTCGTCAGGGGAGATGGTCGGGGGGCTCCGGCAGATGCTTCTCGGTGGCGGTGACGAGGAGATAGCCCAGCCACAGCCAACACAGGTCGTATGGCACCGACAGGCTTCCATACAGCAGTTTTGAGGCGAAGGAGTCATCCGAGACTCCGACCAGGTAGGCCTGGAGGAAGACCGTGGGCAAGAAGAGGATCCCGAGAATCAGGATCAGTGACCGTCCTCGGGGCCGCGCGTCCGCCCTTCGGATGTCGATACCTGCGAGAACGAGACCGACCGTCAAGACAAACAGGGATGCGAGCGACAAGAGCCAGCCGCCATATATCAAGGGCGAGTGGAAGTATCGGTCCGGATCGAGGATCCAGACCTGCATCACCTGGGCCACAAACCACATGCCCAGGCCAAGGAGTGCAACCAGGAAGCCTACCCTGCCAGCCGTGCGGAGCCGGGGCGAGGCCTGACCGTAGACGCCAGCGAGACCAAGGACGCCCAGCAAGGTAAAAGGCGTCCACAGCATTGCAAACTGGCCGGCGCTCAGTCCCAGGAATGTGAGGTGATTGTCGTACTCGCTCGAGCCGTGCGTGAATGCGAAGATGTAGTCTCTGGCGAGCAGGTGCAGTGCCCACAGGATCAGGGCAAATCCGCTCGACTTGACGAAGGTGTCTGTCCTCAAGTTGGTCCCTCCCGGGGCTAGCCGACTGACGTCCTCGTTCTGAGATGCCCGGGCGGCAGGGCGATCGCCGTGACCGCTGCCGACCACTGGCGCATGAGTCTCTCGGCACAGTAGTCCCGACCGTGTAGTGCCGCAATTTCGATGGGCTGTCAAGGGTTGGTCCTGATCCTCGACCTGGGTGATTGGGCCATTTACCAAGTACGCGTCAAGCTTTGGCTGGGATCGCCGTCCTCGCTCGCATTGCCTGCGGCCAACCTGGACGATCAACCGACGCGAAATCCGATGAGCACGATTGTTGCCAACGGCTCGCGAATACCGCGCCCCTGGGAGTGCCGATCATGCAAAGTAGGTCGACGGCCGCCTCAATCGACGAGTACATCGCGGGGTTTCCGAACGAGACCCGCAAGATGCTGGGGCAGTTGCGCGCGCTGATCCGGGAAACGGCGCCGGCCGCGACAGAAACGATCAGCTATGCGATCCCCACATTCGACCTGAACGGGAGACACCTCGTCCACTTCGCCGGGTACGAGGGGCACATCGGCTTCTATCCGACCGGAGCCGGCATCGAGGCATTCAAGGACGAGCTCCTGCCCTACAGGTTCGGAAAGGGTTCGGTCCGGTTCCCGCTCGACCGGCCATTACCCACGGACCTGATCCGTCGGATCGTGAAGTTCCGGGTCCGCCAAGGCGTCGACAAGGTGAAGGGCTAGCCGGACCAGGAGTCCGAACGCGCGCTACCCGGAATTCGGTTCCGGATTCGTCGTCGCCTGCGGTGACTTGATCTCAAGTCCAGCTCGCAGGTCTCGAACTGACGGGATCGCCAGGACCCCAATGGCGAGGGCCACGTTGAGCAGCCCCGACACGACCAGGGCTTGTCCGACGCCAA
>JBDTOF010000375.1:0-2968 GCA_039933375.1 Chloroflexota bacterium | reverse complement strand
CCCGCAGTTCCAGGCCAAAGGCGACGTTATCGATGACCCGGCGGTGCGGCAGGAGGCCGAAATGCTGAAAGACCATCGAGAAGCGACGACGCCGCAGTTCGCGGAGTCGATCGTCGTCGGCGGCTCGGATGTCCTCGCCGTCCAGGAGCACCTGGCCCAGCGACGGTTCGATGAGGCGGGTCAGACAGCGAACCAGCGTCGACTTGCCGCTGCCGGACAGACCCATGACCACGAAGACCTCGCCCGGCATGACGTCGAAGGAGACGTCGCGGACCGCGATTGTTGAGCCCGTCTGAAGTCGGAACTCGGCGCTCGACAGCTCGAGGAGGGCAGAGTCCGCGATCTTCGCCTCGGCCGGCCCAAAGACCTTCCAGAGTCCGCGGACGGCGATCGTCGGATCGACACCGTTGGTTCGGTCGGCCAGCGCGGTCTGCACGCGATCCACCTCGAGCGGCACGGGACGCCCCGCAGCGGGAGCGCCGGTCGGACCCCATGAGGATCGGCCCGTGGACCGGGCTGCGTCAAGCCGGCCAGCCGCCCGCGTCCCCCTTTCCGCTCCAGGTCGCGCCCGCTCCGGAACAGGGGCCAGTTGCCGACCGCGCGGGTCCGGGAGCACACTGTGGGTCGTCCCACGGGCTCCGGGTGCGATGCCCTCGCGCCTCGGACATCGGCTCTTCGAGACCCGCGTTGTCGGCGATCCGGAGCCTCGGAGAGGCAGTCTCGACGTTCGACATGGAGATCGCGTGACCCTGAACCCTGCCGAAACGCGCACCGCCTCGATGTTCATCGACGGCGCCTGGTGCGCTGCGGCGTCCGGGGAGCGCTTCGAGGCCACCAACCCGGCCACCGGGGCCGTGATCGCGACCGTGCCGCTGGGCGGGCGAGAGGATGTTCGACGGGCCGTGGCCGCGGCCCTGGCGGCTCGTCGCGGCTGGCAGCGGAGGTCGGCGTTCGACCGCGCCGCCGCGCTTGAGCGCGTGGCCGCAGTCATCGAAACCCGCCGCGACGAACTGGCCCAGGCGCTGACCCTGGACCAGGGGAAGCCCCTCATGGCCGAGGCCTACGGCGAGGTGGAGGAGCTACTCGTCTACTTCCGGATGGCGGCGGCGGACGCCACCCGGCTCGATGGCCTGATGCCGCCATCGATCGACCCGAACAAGCGGGTCTTCGTCTATCGCGTCCCGATGGGCGTCGTCGGGATCGTCACGCCATGGAACTGGCCCTACACGATGCCGGCCGAGATGATCGCGCCGGCCCTGGCCGGTGGAAACACGGTCGTCTGGAATCCGGCTCGGCTGACCTCGTACTGCTCCACGGTCCTGGCTGGTTGCCTGGCCGATGCGGACCTGCCGCCCGGTGTCTTCAACCTCGTCACGGGCCCCGGCTCCGAAGTTGGCGACGAGCTGGCCGGCCATCCGGATGTCGCGGCGGTCGGCTTCATCGGGTCAACGGCCACGGGCCGACGCATCGCCGAACGAGCGATCGGCAAGGAGCTGCTCCTCGAGATGGGCGGCAACGGCCCGCTCGTGGTCCTCGCGGATGCGGACATCGACGCCGCGGTCACCGCCACGCTCACCGCCTGCTTCCTGAACGCGGGACAGAGCTGCACGGCCGGCGAGTGGATCCTGGTTGACACCGCCATCCACGATGCGTATCTCGAGCGACTGTCAGCCGCACTGGCACGCGAGACCCGTCTCGGCGATCCACTGGACCCGCGGACCACCATGGGGCCGCTCAACAACGAGGCAACCGCGGCCAAGACCGAGCGCCACGTGGCCCAGGCCCTCGCGGCCGGCGCCGTCATCGTCAGTGGCGGGGCCCGGAGCCCTGAACTCGGGAGCCCGCTCTTCTTCCAGCCGACCGTCCTGACCGGCGTCAAGCGCCAGATGGAGATCGCGCGCGAGGAGACCTTCGGCCCCGTTGCCCCGATCACGCGAATCGACGGCATCGAGGAGGCCATCGGCATCGTCAACGCGTCGGCGTTCGGACTGCTCAATGCGATCTTCACCCGCGACCTGCGAGCGGGGCTCCACTTCGCCGAGTCGGTTCGGGCCGGATGGGTCAACATCAACGAGGGCACCAACTACTGGGAATCCCACCTGCCGTTCGGTGGACGGGCCGGATCCCAGAGTGGCATGGGCCGCGTCGGGGGGCGCTTCTCCATCGAGCGCCTGACCGAGATGAAGACCGTCGTCATGAACCTCGCCTGATCGAACATCACGCCGGCCCGCGGTGGCCGGCCATCGAGACCCCGGCGAGGCGCCGGTCCTGGAGGACATTCAAGTCATGGCTTCGCTGCCGGAACGCGCAAAGGTCGTCATCGTCGGAGCCGGGATCGTTGGCAACAGCATGGCCTACCACCTGGCCAAGCAGGGCTGGCGGGACATCGTTCTCCTCGAGAAGGGCACCCTTCCGAACCCCGGCGGCTCGACCGGCCATGCCTCCAACTTCATCTTCCTGACCGACCACTCCAAGGAGATGGCCGCGTTCACGATGGACAGTGCCCTCCAGTACCGGGCGCTCGGCGTCTATCACGAGTGCGGTGGAATCGAGGTCGCCCGCACGCCGGAGCGCATGGAGGAGCTGAAGCGCCGGATGGCTTCCTCCAAGTCGTGGGGCGTCGAGGGCGTCAGTCTCCTGACCCCGGCCGAGATCAAGGAGATGGTCCCGTTCATCAACGAGACGATCCTTCTCGGCGGCTTCTACACCCCTGGGGTCGGCGTGGTGGACTCCCTCCAGGCCGGGACGCTCATGCGGCAGGCCGCCCAGGAGATGGGCGCCCTCACGATCGCGGCGGGCGTCGAGGTCACCGGCGTGGATACCGAGGAGGGCCATGTGACCCGGGTCCGGACTGACCAGGGCGACATCGAGACGGAATACGTCGTCATCGCCTGCGGCATCTGGAGCCCGCGCATCGCGAAGATGGCCGGCGCGTCCATTCCGCTGACCCCGGCCGTGCACCAGATGA
>JBDTOF010000374.1:0-2772 GCA_039933375.1 Chloroflexota bacterium | reverse complement strand
CTGGTGGAGCGAGCCTGGGGTTCGCTGGCGCTCGGTCTGTTCTACGTTCTGACCGCCGCGGCCGCCTCGACGGCAAGTTTCATCGTCAGCCCGAACCTCAGCGTCGGCGCCTCCGGGGCGATCTTCGGCCTCGTCGGGGTGCTCCTGGCCGGGGCCAGGATCCACCACCCGCAGTTCGATCGACGTGCTCGCTCGCTCGTCCCGCAGCTCGGCTCCATCGTGTTCATCAATCTCGCGTTCGGATTTCTGTTCGCGGGCACGATCGACAACGCCGCGCATATCGGCGGGCTCGTCGCCGGGATGTGGCTCGGCGCATTCGTACCGCCGGGTCGAGTCCGCACGATGCGTGACTTCTGGCGGACCGGGGATGGGGCCTCCGGCGCCCGCCGATCGCGGATGGTTGCGGCGCTCGGGATCAGCGGCCTCGTCGTCCTCATCGCCGCCGGGCTGCTGGCCGGCGGCATGGCGATCTGAGCGGGACGCGGGCAGGGGATGTTCGCGACGCTCCTCGGCGGCCTGCCGCGCCCTCTCGACGCAGGTGGGGGACTGGTCAGCAATGACGATGTCGCCGTCCGGATCGTGGTCGAGGCCCAGGCGGCAGCCGGACTCGAGCCGCTGACCGATGGGCGCATTCGGGCGCGCGGACTCATCGGACCGGCGGCCGATCTCGATGGAATAGCCCTCAGCGCTGACGGTCCGGTCCGAGCCGGAATGCCGCGTTGGACGAAGCCGCTGACGGTCGACGCCTGGCGCTTTGCGGCTGAGGTGGGGGCGGGTCTCGTCAAGCAGGCATTGCCCGGGCCCTACACGCTCGGCCGTCGCCTCGGTGGGACGGATCCCGACGCGGCCGCGGCGGCCTTTGGCTCAGCCCTTCGCGTCGAGGTCGGAGCCCTGATCGATGCCGGCTGCGTCCTCATCGAAATCGAGGAACCTGACGCCCACCTCATCGGCGAGGACCCTGCCGAGCGCCGTCGGTTCGTCGAGGCCCACCAGATGCTCCTCGACGGGATCAACGGGGCTCATGTCTCGCTGGCGATCACGGGCGGGAACGCCGACACGGCCGGCGTTGAGACGATCCTCGCCGCGCCCTACCGGAGTCTGGCGGTCGATCTCATCGATGGACCGGACAACTGGCGGCTCGTGACGAGGACTCCCGGAGACCGGGGGATCATCTGCGGCGCTCTTTCGGCCCGCCATCCCAGCGACGACTCCCTCGAGCTCCTGCTCTGGGCTGCGTCCTACGCGGCGTCAACCGGCGGGCGTGGCAGCGAGCGCGTGGGTCTGGCCACCGCCGGCAGCCTTGAGGGTCTCAGCTGGGAGATCGCCGACTCCAAGATGCGGCGTCTTGGAGAGGCCGGTCATCTGGCGAGCCTCCCGTTCGAGGAGGCCGCTCCGCACCTTGACCCGCGAGCCATCGACATTCGGAGCGCGGCCTACGGGCGCTACATGCCGCCGAAACCCCGGAAGCCGCCCGGCGGCCCGATACTCTGATGCGCGCGGACAGCACACACGGGATCAGCCAGGAGGTCGAACGCATCGACACCCACGTATCACTGACGGTCAATGGCGAGCCACGCGAGGCAGACGTCGAACCGAGACGCCTCCTCGTCCAACTGCTTCGCGAGGACTTCGACCTGACCGGCACGCACGTCGGCTGTGACACGTCCCAGTGCGGAACCTGCACCGTCATGGTCGACGGCAAAGCCGTGAAGTCATGCACGATGCTCGCTCTCCAGGCCGACGGCTCGAGCGTGACCACGATCGAGGGGATGGCTGATGCAACCGGCCTGCATCCGCTTCAGACGGCGTTCTGGGAGCATCATGGCCTGCAGTGCGGGTTCTGCACGCCTGGGATGATCATGGTGGCCGCCGACCTCCTCGCCCGAACGACAAGCCCGACCGACCCCGAGATCCGCCACGCCATCAGGGGCAACTTCTGCCGCTGTACGGGCTACCAGAGCATCGTCACCGCCATCGGGGCCGCGGGAGAGGCTCTCGCCTCAGCGGACCGCGCCGTTCCATGATCCCGGCACCATTTGGTTATGTCCGGGCCCAGTCCCTCGGCGACGCCCTCGCTCGCCTGGCCGCGTCGAATGGGATGGCGAAGGCGATCGCCGGGGGCCAGAGCATTCTGCCGCTGATGAAGCTCCGACTCGCACGGCCCGAACTCCTCGTGGATATCGGCCGGCTGTCCGAGCTGCGCGGGATCAGGCATGAGCCGGACGGGCGAATTTCCATCGGGGCGCTCACCACCTACGACGAGCTCCTACGCGACGACGGCCTCCTGCAGTTCGGGCTGCTGGCCGACGCGCTGCCGGCCATCGGCGATGTCCAGGTTCGCAACCGGGGCACGATCGGTGGGGCCGTGGCGCATGCCGACCCGGCCTCGGACCTGTCCGCCGTGCTGCTCGCGCTGGACGCCGGGATCGTCATTCGATCGGTCCAGGGAGAACGAGTGATGCCGATCACCAGCTTTTTCGACGGACCATTTGCGACCGCGCTCGCCGCCGATGAGCTCATCACCGAGATCAGGTTGGGGGCGCCCCTCGATGACGCAGGATCGGCCTATCGATCGATCGATCAGCCTGCGAGCGGCTACGCGATCGCCGGTGCTGCGGTGGTCATCGGCGCTCGGGTAGCGGACCGATGGACCCGCTGTGGCGTGGCACTGACCGGCGTCGGGGATCAGCCGTACCGCGCCTCGGCGGTCGAGGCAGCCGTGCTCGCGGGGTTGTCGTTCGCCGAAGCCGCTTCCCACGCGACCGAGGGCGT
>JBDTOF010000373.1:0-1674 GCA_039933375.1 Chloroflexota bacterium | reverse complement strand
AGGACTCCCGCGTCATACGTGCCCAGACCGAACGCCTCCCGGTACCTGGTTCGCCGGGCGGCGGGCAGCTCCGGCAGGCGCCCCCGGATCTCCGCCAGCCAGACCGGATCGACCCGCAGGGGCGGCAGATCCGGCTCGGGGAAGTAGCGATAGTCGTCCGATGTCTCCTTGGCTCGCATTCGATACGTCTCGCTGCGGTCATCGGACCAGCCACGGGTCTCCATCACGAGCACGCCACCGGCGTCGAGGATGGCACCCTGGCGCTCGATCTCGTGGTTGATGGCCCGCTCGACCGAGCGGAACGAGTTCATGTTCTTGACCTCGACGCGGGTCCCGAACGCCTCCGTTCCACGAGGTCGCAACGAGACATTCGCCTCGACTCGCATCTGGCCGCGTTCCATATCCGCGTCCGACGCGCCGATGGCACGGAGGAGGAGCTGGAGTTCCTCGGCGTAGCGACGGGCCTGCTCCGCGGTTCGGATATCGGGTTCGGTCACGATCTCCATGAGCGGCGCTCCGGAACGGTTGAAGTCGACCAGGCTGAGCCGCTCGCCATTCGGACCGGGCGCATGGACCAGCTTCGCGGTGTCTTCCTCGAGGTGCGCACGCGTGATCCCGACCGTGAACGGCCCATCGCTCGTGTCGATGGCGAGCGCGCCGCGGGATGCCAGCGGCAGGTCGTACTGGCTGATCTGGTAGCCCTTCGGCAGATCCGGGTAGAAGTAGTTCTTGCGATCCCACCGCGTCGCAGCGGGGGTCTGCGCGTGGATCGCGGCGCCGGCGGACAGCACGAGCTCGACCGCGCGCCGATTGATCACCGGAAGCGCGCCGGGCAAGCCGAGGCAGGTGGGGCACGTGTGCGTGTTCGGCTCGGCTCCGTCGTAGGCCGTGGAGCAGCCGCAGAACATCTTCGAGGCGGTCTTCAACTGGCAGTGGACCTCGATGCCGATGACGGCCTCGTAGCGGTCGAGAACGGCGCCCGAATCAGCGGAGGAAGACATGCTCGAAGTGTGGCACAAGGTCCCTCCGGCACGCAGCCCCTCGAATGATCAGCCGCCGACCGCCTCTGTCACGGCCTCGGCCTGGGTGAGCGCGCGACCCGCTGCCCAGGCCGCATCGAACACCTCCGGGGTCAGCCCCGCCCGGGCACGGCCCTCGAATTCCTCGAACTCGGGCTCCTCGTCGAAGGCCATGCGAGCCTGTGCCGAATCACGGATGGCTGCCGCGGCGCCCAGCAGTCGCGTCGCCCGCTCGTGGTTGCCACGCTCGATCTCGGCGTAGGCGATGTTCTCGAGCTGGTTCGCGACCGCACCCCGGTGGCCGAGATGCGTCCACCCGCCGATCGTCTCGCCGTACAGGGCAAGTGCCTCGTCCAGCCGACCGCCGCGCCGTAACGCATGGGCGAGATCACTCCGCGACGCAAGGACGAACCGGTCGTCCCCGAGTTCCATGAACCGCTGGATCGCGACCCCGAACGCTTCCACGGCGCCGTCGGTCTGCCCCATGCGGCCCAGGCTGCGGCCCTGCGCCATCGACACGGCCCCGATCGCGTACGGGCTGCCGGACCGGCGGGCGGCATCCATGCCACGTTGGAGCAGCGCCTCCCCGGCAACCGGGTCGAACGCACCGAGACTCGCGCCGGCGAAGCCGGCGGAAAACGCGAGGCTCCACCAG
>JBDTOF010000372.1:0-4756 GCA_039933375.1 Chloroflexota bacterium | reverse complement strand
TGACCTGCGTCGCGCGCGGCACCGGGATCGTGCTCCAGGAGATGGCGTTGATGGAGCGCGTCCTCGTGACCGAGACCTACATCCGCCCGCCGCGCTGACACCGGTGTCGGCCACGGACGTCGGCGCGGCAACGGAGCTCAGCCGGTGAGCGCCACCCTCTCGGATCGGGCGACGCGCCGTCGGGCCGTCTCCTTCGTGGCCGTGCTCGTTGTGAGTCTCGTGATGCTCGCGACGTCCTCGAACCCACTGATCGTCGAGTTGCAGGGCGGTCTGGCGTTCGCCTTCAAGCCCGTCCAGGCCGCGGTGGATGAGTTCGCCGGCAGCCTCACTTCCATTGCCACCGCGATCGGAGAGATCGATTCGCTGCGGACCGAGAACGAGGGTCTCCGGGCGGAGAACGAGCGGATTCGCCTCGAGACGCTCCAGGCGAATGAGATTCGCCGCCAGAACGATCTCCTGACGGGTCTCCTGCAGCTCCGGAACGGGTTCGAGTACAAGACGATCGCGGCCTCCGTTATAGGCCGGGAGTCGATCGAGAGTCAGCAGCGGATCCTGATCGACCGCGGCACCAACGATGGCGTCATCGTCGGGGACGTGGTCATTGCGGCTGGCGGAGCGCTGGTCGGTCGGGTGGTAGACGCTCGTGCGACGTCGTCCGTGGTGCAGTTGATCAGTGATTCGGGTTCCACGGTCATCGGGCAGCTCATCGGCAGCGCCGCAACCGGCGAAGTGACCGGCGCTGTGGCGACGAGTCTCCTGATGAAGAACATCGACGCTGCGACGACTGTCGGCCTGGGCGAAGAGGTCGTCACGGCCGGGATCGAGCTCGCCGGCGGGATCCGGTCCCCATACCCCAAAGGGCTCGTGATCGGCCAGGTCATCGACGTGAACCGGGACGCCAACGAGATCGTCCAGACGGCGTTTCTTGAACCGGCCGCGGTGCTCGATCGGCTCGAATTCGTGCTCGTCATCTCCGGCTACCAGGGTGGCCTGCCACCGGTCGACCAGCAGCCGACGAACTGTCAGCCAAATCCCGATGGCACGATTCCGGCCGGCGAGCAGCCCTGCATCGAGGCGTCGCCGAAGCCCTAGCGTCGCGGTCGACGAGGCGCACGACTCGGGCGCCCGCGCCTCCCCTGAACCGGCTCGGACCACACCGAACTACGCCGGACCCCACCGGGCACGCAAACCAAGGGGCCATGGTGCCCCGTACCCCTGCGGCATTGAGATGGGCGGGCCGTGGTCCGAGGCTGTGAAGACCGGATCACCCCAGCCGTGAGTCCGGTACCGCTTGGAGTTGATGTGCGTCACCTGACCCGGCTCGTCGTCTTCGCGCTCGCCGCGGCGATGCTGTTGGCCGCGCCGGTCGCCGCAGCCGACGGAACCCCGGCCCAGGCCCTCGCGACCACCAAGGTCGTGATCATCGTCGGGCCGACCGAGGGGAGCACAGCGGGCCTGCGGAGCGGCGCCGACGCGATCTATGCCGAGGCGATCAAGTACTCCTCGAACGTGACCCGGATCTACAGCCCGAACGCCACGTGGGCGGTGGTCAAGCCGGCCATGCAGGGCGCGAACGTGGTCATTTACCTCGGCCACGGCAACGGCTGGCCCAGCCCGTACACGTTCGATCCCAACTACACCACCAAGGATGGCTTCGGGTTGAACGCCACCGCCGGCGCCGGCGACAGCAACCACGTGTACTACGGGGAACCGTATCTGGCCCAGGTCAAGCTCGCGCCGAACGCACTCGTGGTCCTCAACCACCTCTGCTACTCGGCCGGGAACTCGGAGTCCTGGGACAAGGAGCCGACGCTCAGCGTTGCGCAGCAGCGAGTTGACAACTACGGGCAGGGGTTTTTCAAGGCCGGTGCCGGCGTCGTGATCGCATCGGCGCACGGATACGTCGTGGACCTGGTCCGTGACCTGTTCACGACCCAGCTGTCGATCGCGAACGTTTGGCGGAGCCAGTACGACTACAACGGAAACGAGATCACGTTTCCGTCCTTCCGCAGCCCGACCAACACGGCCATCATGGATCCGGAAACACCGACCGGTGGCTACTACCGGTCCCTCATTGGCAAGCCCGATCTTCTGACGACCGATATCACCGGCGCCGCGCCTGTCGGGTCCGATCCGCCGCCCCCCGCCGATCTCACCGGAATGACGCGGCTCGCCGGGGCGGATCGCTACGCGACGGCGGTGGCCGTATCGCAGACCTTCGCGGCCGGCGTCCCCGTCGTCTACATCGCAACCGGCCTGAACTTCCCGGATGCACTCGCGGGAGCGGCCGCAGCCGGCGAGACGGGCGGCCCGGTCCTCCTGGTCCGGCAGGACAGTATCCCCGCGGCCACCGCCGCTGAACTGGCCAGACTTCGACCGGGCCGGATCATCGTCCTCGGCGGGACGGGCGTCGTGAGCGACGCGGTCGTCGCCGATCTCGGGGTCTATGCGAGCGGCGGCGTCGCCCGGCTTTCGGGCGTGAATCGCTACGCCACTGCAGCGGCGATCAGCACCGACACCTACGATCCTGGTGTCCCGCTCGTCTTCCTGGCGACCGGTCAGGACTTCCCCGATGCTCTCGTGGGCGCCGCCGCCGCGGGAGCCGTGCGGGCCCCGATGCTGCTGGTGACGAAGTCCTCGCTCCCGGCAGCGACGGCCGCCGAGCTGACCCGTCTCCAGCCGGGCAGGATCATCCTCTTCGGCACGACTGACAGCGTGAGCGACGCGGTCCTCGCTGCGGTCTCGGCCTACGCCCCGGGTGGTGTCATCCGCGTCGCCGGCACGGACAAGTACTCGACCGCGGCTGCGATCAGCTCGGCAACCAAGGCGCCCGGCGTCCCGGTCGCCTATATCGCAACCGGACTCGACTTCCCCGACGCGCTCGCCGGCGCTGCCGTCGGCGGCCTCACCCAGGGGCCGCTCCTCCTGGTGACCCGGGACTCGATTCCGGCCGCCACGGTGACGGAACTGCTCCGTCTTCGGCCCGGCCGGATCGTGATCCTCGGCGGCACCGGGGTCGTGAGTGACGCGGTCCAGACCCAGCTCCTGTCGCTGATCGGCAACTGACCCATCACGTAGCCAGGCGGAGCGACTGCACCGGACTCCACCGGACCCTTCGGTACCACCCGCGCCATGACCATCGTCAGGCTTGGAAGTCCCGGTTCCCGCGCCTACGGTCTTCGCCCGGGACCAGATGGGTCGCGGCCGCGCCCTGCAACGACAGCCTCATGGCGCTGAAGAGGGAACGCTTGGTCACTGCCAACCGCACCGCCCGTTATGCACTCCGCCTGGGCGCCGCCGCGCTCCTCGTGCTGCCGGCTCTGCTGCCGACTGGCGCTCTCGCCCTGGATCGCCCAGCCGCTAGCGCTCCGAGCAACCTGGGCGAGCCAACGATCCAGTACACGGATTTCGTAGCGCATGAGCGCGACGTCATCAACTTCGTCCCGGGCAAGCGGGTCACGGTTGGATTCACACCGCGCGCCAGCGAGACGTGGCCGGTTGGCGGGGAACCACCTCGAGCCCTGCCTGCGGGAAGGGCCACTGGCCAGACGATGCGTGCCGCGCCACAGGGCTCGGTCTGGGCAGGGACGCCCACCGCGCCGCGCGCCAATCCCAACGCGGATCCCAAGGGCCCACCCGTGGATGCCGGTCCGGGGCGAGGCACCACCACCGGCCCAGACAGTGCGCCGGTCGATGGCGCCATCGGACCGACGATCAGCGCTACCACCGCCTCGTTCGTCGCCTCGGGCGTCCAGGCCCCGAGCGCCGGGATCGGCCCACTGGATGCCTCGGTCGGACCCGGTGCCGGCAGCCTACGCCGCGAGGTGTTTGGCTTCCTGCCGTACTGGGAACTGACCGACAGCTCCACCACGCTCAACTGGCCCCTGCTCTCGACCGTCGCCTACTTCAGCGTCGGGGCGGACCAGGCCGGCAACCTCAAGAAGCAGAACTCGGACGGTTCGGCCACGACGGGCTGGGCCGGATGGACGAGCTCGAACATGACCTCGGTCATCAACGCCGCCCACACGAACGGTGCTCGAGTGGTCCTGACGGTCAGTGTGTTCGCCTGGTCGACAGGCCAGAAGGCGCTGCAGGCGGCCCTCCTCGGGAGCTCTGCGGCCCGCGCCAACCTGGCCAGGCAGGTCGCGGCAGCCGTGGCCGAGCGAGGTGCCGACGGCGTAAATCTCGACTTCGAGCCGGTCGTCGCGGGCTACGCCGATGCGTTCACCGCGCTCGTGCGGAATGTTCGGGCGGAGCTCGACGCCATTGCCCCGGGCTACCAGCTGACGTTCGATACCACCGGCCTGATCGCGAACTACCCGATCGAGGATGCGACCGCGCCGGGTGGCGCCGATGCGATCTTCATCATGGGCTACGACTATCGAACCTCGTCAGCGTCGAGCGCGGGCTCGATCAGCCCGCTCAGCGGTCCCGTCTACGACCTGACGGACACCGTGGCCGCCTATGCCGCGCGCGTCTCCCCGACGAAGCTCATCCTCGGCGTGCCGTACTACGGTCGGGCCTGGTCAACGAGCTCAAACGCCCCGCATGCGACCAACGTCTCGGGCACCCAGTATGGCGCGTCGGTCACCGCGATCTATGAGGTGGCGGCGGATTTCGCAGCCCAGTACGGGCGAAACTACGACGACGTCGAGCAGTCGCCATGGACCGCCTACCAGAAGCAGAATTGCACCGCGACGTACGGCTGCGTGACCGCATGGCGGGAGCTGTACTACGAGGACGCGGCGTCGCTCGG
>JBDTOF010000371.1:0-7131 GCA_039933375.1 Chloroflexota bacterium | reverse complement strand
CCGGATCAGCCGATCGGCAGAACGAAGACTGCGTCGACCGCGACCGCCACGAACAGCAGGGTCAGGTAGCTGATGGAGAAGCGGTACAGGCGGATTGCCTGCGCCGTGGATGCCTCGGGCGCAGAGCCCTGGCGCCACAGGACGAATGCTCGCCACAGGAACATCGCACCAAGGATCACCGCAGTCGCGAAGTAGATCGCACCCATCTGGGCAACGACGGCAAAGATCAGGGAGATCGCAACCAGGAGGATCGTGTAGAGCGCGATCTGGCGGCTGGTCTCGGCGATCCCATGGACCACCGGCAGCATCGGGACGCCTGCCGCCGCATAGTCGCCCTTGATCCGCAGGGCCAGTGCCCAGAAATGCGGCGGGGTCCAGTAGAAGACCAGGAGGAACAGCATGATCGCCGGCAGACCCACGCTGCCCGTTACGGCCGCCCAGCCGATGACCGGCGGCAGGGCCCCGGCGGCACCGCCGATGACGATGTTCTGGGGCGTGTTGCGCTTCAGCATCATGGTGTAGACGACGACGTAGAACGCGATGGCGAGCAACGTCAGGAACGCCGCCAGCAGGTTCACGTAGAACGCCATCAGCGCAACCGAGACGACCGCCAGCACGATCCCGAAGACCATGGCTCGCTCCGGCGTCACGTCGCCGGCGGGTAGGGGCCGCCGACGGGTACGAGCCATTCGCTCGTCAATATCACGATCCAGGTACTGGTTGATCGCATTGGCGGCACCGGCGGCAAGGGTGCCGCAGATCAGGGTCCAGACAGTGATCCGGAGCCAGTCGAGTGGCTGGATCCCCGGGACGTCGCGCGTCGCGAGGACCATGGCCGGGACGGTCGTCACCAGGAGGAGCTCGATGATGCGGGGCTTGGTCAGCGCGACATAGGCGCGGATCGTCGCCCGGGTGCTCGAGCCGCCTGGCCGGGGGGAGCCCGCAGCCGCCATCGGCGCATCGTCGATGTGCGCCGTTCCGCTGCCGGGGCCACCAGATCCTCCCGTGCCCGCAGGCTCCAGCCGCGCTCCGTAGTAGGCGGACACCGCCAGCGCGATCGCACCACCCCAGATGATGGCCCCGAGCGCCACGTGGAGCGTCTGCGACCAGGCCGACAGGAGGGTCAGGACCTGGAGCCCACCGATCACGACCTGGACCAGGTACAGAGCCAGGATGCCGGCTGCCAGAGCGGCTCGCCGGCCGTTGGCGGGCCGAATTCGCCGTGCCGCGACCGCCACCGCCAGCAGCACGAAGAGGACGACCGCTGCGACGTACCGGTGGAGGGCGTGGGTGGTGTAGAGGGCGGCAACATCGGCGGGTGTGGTCGAGTCGAACGGGAAGAGCCCGCCCGACATCAGCGGCCAGTCGAGAAAGACGAGGCCGGCGTTGACCGCCGTGACGTTCGAGCCGAAGAGCAGCAGGGCGAAGGTGGCTGCCGCGCCGAAGGTGGCCAGCAAGGTGAACCGCTGACTGCCACCACGAGCCGGCAGCCGCGCCGGGTAGCTCGATCGGATCAGGAGGTAGACCAGGACGCCGATCAGTGCCATCGCCGCCGCGAGGTGGGCCGTGACGCTCTCCCCCGAGTTGCCGAGCCGGACGGTTTCACGTCCGAGATACGCCTGGAACCCGACGAGTCCGACCGCGAACACGGACGGCCACAGGATCGACTTCCGGTCCCGATGGTCGAGGAGCGCGAGGACGGCCATGCCGAGAATGAGGAAGCCGATGACGGCTGCAACCGTCCGGTGGATCCATTCCAACCAGACGTGATAGTCCGCGTCCAGGCTCGGCAGGAACTGTCCGGGGAAACAGCCCGGCCAGGTAGGGCAGGCAATGCCGGATTGGGTTGCCCGGACGATGACACCAATCGTGACCAGGAAGAGCGTGGTCAGAACGGTGGCGGCGGCAAGGCGCTGGAATCGGGTCACGGAGCTCCCGGGTGAAAGGCGCTGACGGCGGCGCCATTCTACGCGGCGCAGTATCCGGCGCGGATTCGGGCTTCGCCCTACGCTCTCATCATGCGTTTCACTCCGCACCACGTGGCCCTCGCCGTTGTCATCCCACTCCTCCTTTCGGCCTGTGGCGGCGGCGCAGCGACGCCACCCGCGGGCAGCCCGCCCGCCACCGGGTCTGGACCGGCCACTTCCCCGGACACCGGCTGCGCCGCCGCGCCAGCGCCACCCGCCAACCAAGAAGGCTGGTCGACCGCTCAACAAGCGCCGTCGGTCTTTCCCGCGATCGTGAACAGCGCACTGTCCCTGACCTGCGGGGATAACCGGATGCTGTTCACCTTCGTCGACGCCACCAATCGGCCGGTTGCGAAACCGGATCGCTCCGTGACCGTCGCGCTGTTCGATCTCGGCCGGGACGGCTCAAAGCCGACCCAGACTGAGACGGCGACGTTCGTGTGGGGGATCGAGAACGAGCGCGGCTTCTACTACGCCAACGTTCAGTTCCCGGAGGCCGGCACCTGGGGCGCAGAATTCACGACGTCGGTCGGCGGCGCCGCCCCCGAGACGATCCGGATGACGTTCGATGTCGCCACGAGCTCGCCGGTGAAGCGGGTGGGCGATCTGGCCCCTGCCTCGGACACGATGACGCTGGCGTCAGTCGGCGGCGACATTGCAAGGATCTCGACCGACACGAGTCCGGACCCAGCCTTCTACGAGACCTCGGTCAAGGACGCGCTGGCGGCGCACCAGCCGTTCGTCCTGGTCTTCGCAACACCGAAGTTCTGCGCGTCGGCTCAGTGCGGGCCGACACTCGATCGGATCAAACCGCTGGCGGCTGACTTCCCAACCGTCACCTTCATCGCGGTCGAACCCTACGAACTCACGTTCCAGAGCGGGTCGCTGACCCCGGTCCTCGACGCCAGCGGCGATCTCCAGATCGTCCCGGCCGTGACCGACTGGGGGCTTCTGTCTGAGCCGTGGGTCTTCGTCGTGGACCGGCAGGGGGTCATCACCGCCTCGTTCGAGGGAATCCTCTCCGTGGATGAGCTTCGCGACGCTGCAGCCGCGGTGAAGTGACCGTCCGTCAGGACGGAGATGGCCCCGGGACGTCCTCCAGGCGAATCGCCGCAGCGACCCCATCCTCGACCCGATAAGTGACCACGACCGGAACGCTGGTCGCGATGTGTTCCGCCAGGTGACCTGGTGGAAACTGGGTGCGGTTCTCGAGTGCATCCAAGGTGAAGGTCATCGTCTCGCCGCCGGGCTTGCGGAGCGTGAAGCTCCGGACGTCGGTCAGCGACCGGGCATCGACGGACACGACGACGCCGGTCACGGCCAGGGACCTGGGCGCAGATGCGAGGGTGGCGGCGATGGCGACCAACGCGGCGAGCGCCACGAAGATGAGGAGCCGCTGACGCATCGTCGTCAGCTGAGTCCGGCGCCGGTACTGCCGGGAGCGTGGAGCGGCGTCCCATCCGCACAGCGAGGACAGGCTTCCGGGCCGGCGTCATAGGTGGCCAGATCCATCGTCCACAGCGACCGAAGCGGGTAGACGCGGCCGCTCGCGGGGGATGTCAGGGTGTTCATCCCGCCACTTCGATCGACCAGGACCGCGCATTCGACGATCTCGCCGCCCATGGCCTCGACCGCAGGCAGCATCGCCAGCAGCGACCCGCCGGTCGTGAGGATGTCGTCCACGAGCAGGACCCGCTCGCCCGGCGCAATCCGGAAGCCACGGCGGAACTCGCGCCGGGCGGCTCCGTCCGGGTCCCTGACCTCCTCGGCGAAGATCGCCCGCGTCCCGAGCAGGCGCCCGGTCTCGAAGGCCAGGATCACCCCACCGGTGGTCGGTCCGGCGACCAGATCGACGCTCGGGTTGCCATCAGCCTCGCGATATTGCCCACCCCAGAAGCTGCACAACTCGCTGGTCGCGGCAGGATCCGAGAGAACGGCGAACTTTTCGAGGTAGGCCTCCGAGTGGCGGCCGCTCTTGAGCAGGAAATGTCCATCGCGGAGCGCGCCCGACGAACGGAACAGCGCTTCCGTCCGCCTCGAGATCTCGGCGCGGGCGGCCAGGTCAAAGGTGGGATTGATCGACGTCATCTACCGGCGAGTGTACGAGGACCGCCGGCGACTGACCGCTGAGTGGTACGCGAACGTGCAGCCCGTTCAGGCTGGGCGGTCGGACGGTCCGTCGGAGTCGCCGTAGGAGTCGCCCTCGGGCGCGGCGTCGACGGCAGGGGTGCCCGCGCCGGCTGGTGCGTTGGACGGGCGTACGAGCACGTTCCGACGTCGGAGTGCCATCACGACGAGGCCGACGATCAGCGCGAGAACGAGGACGATCGGGGCCCACACGATGGCTACCCAGATCCCGGCCGTCGCCAGACCCTGGAGGACATCCACGAGGCTGGCCACGGCCTGATCGACCTGGCTCCCCGGGTCGAACTTCTGCTTCGAGGTCCCGATGGGGTCCGGCTGGAGGCTGAAACGCACCGTGAGCGTGGAGAACGACGCCTGCTCCTGGAGGTGCTGCTTCTCGGCCGTCGCCTGCTCGATCTCGCCGCGCACCTGGGTCAGCTCGGTCTGAACCGCCAGGACATCTGCGATCTTTGTGGCCTGGGTCATGATCGACTGGAGCGCCTGCTCGGTCACTCGAAGATTCTGGATCCGTGCGCCGAGGTCGACGACCTGTCCGGTGACGTCCTGGGTCTGCGTTTGTGCCGTGAGCACCTTGATAGCGAGCCCGCGCAGCGCCGCAACGGCCTCGTCCCAGTGCTCCGCGGGGATTCGATAGGTGATCGACGCGGTCAGGTTTTCCGCATCACCGTACTGCTCAGAGCCGCTGACGTAGCCGCCCAGCGCGTCGATCGCCTTCGCCGCGGCTGCGGTGGCGTCCTCGACAGCAGCGACCTGGAGCTCGAGATTCCCGGTCTTGATGACGAGGAGATTTGGGCGAGCGGCATCGTACAGCTGTGTCCCGTCGCCACCTCCCTTGGTGTCGACGCTCGCGGGGCCTGCCGTTGATGCGGAGCCGAGCGCAAGGTCGGGGGCCGCGCCGCCGCCGACGGGCGAGAGGCGCTCCGCGACCGAGGCTGCGCCGCCGCATCCCGCTGCCACAACGAGCGTTGCAATGATGGCCGCGACGAGTCGGGCACGGCCGCGAAATGCTGGCTTGGCGTGGGTCATCGGTACGTTGCTCCAGTCACGGCCGGCAGATGCCGGAGGCGGTCTAACCTGGCCAGAGGACGACCCGGAGTCCCCACGAGTTCCCTGCCCCCCGATCCCTACGGTCGGTACTCTGCACCCTTAGACGAGGGAGCGCCCGTCCGCACGGGTAGCGCGGTGCCGATCAGCGGCCGGTACGACTCCAGCCCGCGGGCCTTGCAGACCTCCTCCAGCTCGCTCACAAGCCGAACCGGCAGCGTGGGATCCGCGAAGATCGCGGTTCCAACCTGGACAGCCGCGGCGCCGACGGCGAGGAAGTCGAGGACGTCATCCAGACTCGTGACGCCGCCAATGGCGATGACCGGGATTCGGACCACCTGGGCGACCTCGTACACGATCCGCAGCGCAACCGGCTTGATCGCCGGTCCCGAGAGCCCGCCGTAGATGTTGCCGAGCAGGGGCTTCGCGCGATTGGCCGACAAGGCGATGCCGGACAGCGTGTTGACCGCCGTCAGGGCATCGGCGCCGGCATCGGCAATTGCACGAGCGATCGGCCGGATATCGGCCACGTTCGGTGACAACTTCACGAGGAGCGGGAGGTCAGTCACGCGGCGGACGGCCGCGGTGACCCCGGCCGCGGCCTCGGCATCGATTGCGAACTGGAGCCCGCCCTTGCCGACGTTCGGGCACGAGATGTTCAGCTCGATGCCGGCAATTCCCGGGATTCCCTCGAGTCGGCGGACGACCTCGACGTAGTCCTCGACCGATTCTCCGGCCACGTTGACGATGACCGGCACCTTCCAGCCGGCCCACGTACTCGAATATTTCCTGATGACCGCATCGACACCCGGGTTCTGGAGCCCGATCGAGTTCAGCATCCCACCAGGCGTCTCGGTGACCCGCGGTGTCGGGTTGCCGATCCGGGCCTTGAGCGTGGTGCCCTTGCAGCAGATCCCGCCGAGGTCGTTCACGTCGACCACGTCGCTGTACTCGATCCCGTAGCCGAACGTTCCCGAGGCCACGAGGATCGGATTTGGCAGGACGAGGCCGCGGCCAAGGTCAACCGATAGGTCAATCGCACCCAGGGACGGGGCCGGCACCGGCGCACGCCCGGTCGCCTTCATCGACCCCACGATCCCTCCCACTCGATCTCGTCGGAAGCGAAGACCGGGCCCTCGCGGCAGACGCGCTGTGGCGTTCCCGAGCTTCCCATCACCACGCACCCGAGACAGGCCCCGACGGCACAGCCCATCCGCTGTTCCATGGAGACCTGGAGGAACGCCTTGCGGCGAGCCGTTGACGACCCCTTCGGAGCGGCCTTCCCGGCGCCACGCTTGCGCCCGAGACTGGCCACACCCATCCGGGCTCGTCGGGTTGCGGCGAGGCGCGCCAGCGCCTGGAGCATCGGCTCCGGCCCGCAGGCGAAAGCCTGATCCGCCCACGACTCGTAGCGCGCAACCAGCTCGGTGACGAATCCGTGGTGGCCCATCGACCCGTCGTCGGTGGCAACCACGTACTCGACTTCGTCCGGAAGGAGCGAGGTGGGATAGACGTCCCGGGCGCTCGCCGCGCCGAACAGGAGCGTCACCTGACGCCCGTCCCGGATCGCCTCGTCGGCCAGCGCCCGAACGCCCGCCATGCCGAGACCCCCCGCGATCAGGAGTAGATGCTGGCTCCGCGGGTCCACCTCGAACGGCCGTCCCAGCGGGCCGAGCATGTCGATGGTGTCGCCGGCGCGGAGATGGGTGAACCATTCGGTCCCGCGGCCAACCGTGCGGAAGTGGATCGTGATGGTGCCGCTGGCGACATCGGCCGTGTTGATGGAGAACGGTCGTCGCAGGACGAAACCCGACAGATCACCGGTCTTGACGTGGACGAACTGGCCGGCCCTCGAGCCAGTCGCCAGCGCGGGTGCGTGGTACGTCTGCAGCCACTGGCCGGGCAGGATTTCGCGGGCGTTCAGTAACTCCGCGCCAACCAGGCGCACCTCAGCGCCTCCGGAAGCCGGCCGATC
>JBDTOF010000370.1:0-3608 GCA_039933375.1 Chloroflexota bacterium | reverse complement strand
GATCGGCATCACCAACTGCTACCGATGCGGGCAACCATGGACGGCTGATGCCCTGGAGATCCCGGCCGCCGCGCGCGGCGATCGCGAAGCCTAGCCGAGACCTGCGGCGAGCTCGCGGAGCGTCTCGAGGAGCCCCTCGACGTCGGATTCGGTCGACTGCGTGTTGAGAATTCCGGCCCGGAGCCACGTTCCGCCGCGCAGGCGCGTCGTGGAGACCCAGCCCGCACCCGAGGACTCGAGCGCGCGCTGGAGTCGGTCCTGGTGCAGGTCGAGCCCGTGAGCATCCAGTCCCGGAACGAGATGCCGGAAGCAGACGACGGACAGTGGTGGGACCGCCGGAAGAGCTTCGAAGTCGGGGCTCGCGGCAATGACCCCAGCGAGATGCGCCGCAAGGTCGTTGTTCGCCTCGATCAGCCGGCCGAAGCCGCTCGTCCCAAGGTGGCGCCACGAGAACCACAGCTTCAACGCCCGCCAACGCCGCGTGCCCTCGAAGCCAAGCTTCCAGAAGTTCATCCCGGCATCGTGATCAGAGGCCGCGTGGCTCGCGTCGTCGTGGCTCGCGTCGTCGTGGCCTGCGCGCTCGGCGGCCACCGGTGCCGCACGCGTTGACCCGTGGCCAGCCCGGTAGTACTCGGGCAGGCGCGACCCGAAGACCTGCTCCAGCAGAGTCCCGCGGCGGACCATGAGCCCCCCGATGTCGTAAGCCTGGAAGAACCACTTGTGCGGATCGATGGTCACGGAGTCGGCCCGATCGAGGTCCGCCACCCGATCCGCATCGCGGGCGGAGAGGCGAACCGCCGCCCCGTACGCCGCGTCCACGTGCAGCCACAGGCCTTCGCGCGCGGCAATGTCGGCGAGCTCCCCGATGGCGTCAACTGCACCGGTGTTCGTGGAGCCAGCCACGGCGGCGATGGCGATCGGCGTCAGCCCAGCCCTTCGATCTGCTGCGACGGCCTCGACAACGGCCGCGCCGCGAAGCCGAAAATCGAGATCAGCCGGTACCGTGACCAAGGTCTCGGCTGGAAACCCGAGTTCGTCCAGGGCGCGGCCGATCGAGAAATGACTCTGGTCGCCGGTGTAGACGCGCAGGCCCTCCAGAGATCGCCCGCGCGGCGCCCGGTCATGGCCAAGGATCTGCGCGACATGCACGTCCCGGACCAGCGCCATCGCAATGAAGTTCGCCATGACGCCACCCGAGGTGAGCAGGCCGAACGCGTCGTGGTCGTAGCCGACGAGATCGCACAGCCAGCGGACCACCTCCTCCTCCATCGTTGCCGCGATCGGGCCGGCATGGAAGATGTCCACGCCCTGCTGCGCGAACTGGCTGAGCACCTCGCCGACGATCGACGCGATCAGCGGCGGGGGCGTGAAGTAGCCGAATGAGCGCGGGTGATAGGCGCTGACGGTGTGGGGAGCGATCCGGGTCCGGAATTCCTCGAGCAGCTCTGGAAGCGGGGTGGGGGAATCGGGCGCCGGACCGGGTTCCCCCGAGGCGCCGAAGTAGCCGACCCGCAGGTCCGAGACGCCGGAGTCATCGCCCATGGCTCGATCCAGCGCGTGGTCATAGAGGTAGTCCAGCCCGGCCTCCCAGGCCGCTGCCCCGGCGGCGCGCAGGGCCTCGCGAGAAGCCCCCGGATCCCGGATCCCCAGCAGTTCCGGTTCCGGATGCCAGGCGAACTGATCCAGGAAGCCGGGCGGGATGGGCGGGCGGGGCCTCCGGGTCGAGTCGGGCATCGGGACCGATGGTACGGGAGGGGCGTCAGGCGGGTGAGACCGCACTCCCCGAGCAAGTCCGCTAGAGTCGCGCGGTGACTTCCCAGGACCCCGTCGATCCGACGGCGACCGACCCGGCTGCCCCGGTCCGTCCCGTCGAGTACAAGGGCGCCCCACTCGACGCCGAGAAGGGCCCCGGACTCGGATGTTTCTGGTCCCAGATGGTCGTCCTGGTGGCATTCCTGATCCTGACACCGCTGAGTGTCGCGTGGGGCTGGCCGTCAGGAGTCAGTGCCGGCCTGCTCATTGCCGTGCTGATCCTGCTGCTCTTCACCGGCCAGACGATCATCTTCCTGCTTCGACTGGTGGCCGCCGATCGGCGAGCGGCTGGTCGTCGCCGGCCACTGGCCTCGGCCACGCCGACGGTCGGCGAGCTGGAGGACGCACGGCGGACGCCGGCGGCCGGGACCGAGGACGGCGCTGCAGCTCCGGAGGCTGCTGATCAAGGGGAGCCGATGCCGGCGGATGACCCCGGGGGATCACCGGGCGGCGTGCGAGAATAGCCGCGGCGCCGCGATCCGGCGTCTCGTTCTGTGGAGGTCCCTCAGCGCCGTGCCAGTCCTCGCAACGTACTTCTCGGTCCGCCGCGGCCGCGACCCATTCTTCAAGTTCTTCATGAAGACGTTGTTTCCGCGCCAGCTGAAGGAGTACGAGGAGAAGTACGGCATCAAGTTCGTGGGCTGGTTCAACGTCGCCCACGGCTGGGATTTCGACAACGTCATCATGCTCGACCTGCCCGACTACGCCACCCTCGACCGCCTGGAGGCGGATGAGAGCGTCCGTGCCCTCGGGCACCGCGCCGGGGAGTGGATCTTCGAACGCCACCACTCGATGTTCCTCCGGGAGCGCATGGGCCCGGACCTCGAGTTCCACGGGTAGGAGGACGCAGATGGACCAGAAGCGAAATGAACTGCTCGCGGAGATCACGCGAGACGCGGCCCTGGAGCGGTCCGACTTCCTCGTTCGCTCCGGCGAGCAGATGGAGCGATTCCTGAAGGATCAGGCTTCGCGGCTTACCGCGATCGGCGGTATGACCCTGATCGACGACGATCCGGACTACCTGGCCATCGCGCCGGATGGCACCTTTCGCAGTCGCAGCCGGGTGTACGACGAGTCAACCGGCGAGTGGCAGTCGGATACCGAGATCATCGAGACGGGCGGCGAGCTGGTCGAGCTCTACAACCCGGCCGATATCTATGCCGCGTTCGCCGAGGTTGCCCGCGAGAGCGTCTGGGTCGATGCGCCAGGCGAGACCGGCGTGGATGACCAGCAGCCCACCATGCAGATCGACGGCACCGATCCGTACGCAGCCGCGGCCGATCGCTGGGCGGCCGGGCAACCGGAAATCGCGCCTCCCGACGACGAGACGAGTGCCGCGACTTCGCTCTACGACCTGGCGCTCGATTTCCAGGAGCGCAGTCAGCGCGCCGAGTCCGGGCTGATCGAGCAGTTCGAGAACGCGGCCTCGGTCCTCATGGGCAAGGTCGGTCCGGTCGTCATCGTCGACGATCTGGACGAGCATCTCGAGCTGGGCCTGCCCGGCTTCCGCGGCCGGGTCATCCGCGAGGGCGACAGCGGCTGGACCGATCTCGAGAGTGCCGAGGATGTCGTCCGCTACTACGATCCGACCGACGTTTTTGGCGACCTTGCGGATGCGATCGCCGATGCCTTCCCGAGTGTTGCCTCCGAGAGCCCGGAAGACGAATCGGGCACGGACGACGAATCGGTCAAGGACGACGAAGTCGACGCGTGAGCGCCGGGCACCCACGACCAGGCGCCCGATCGGCCGGCTTCCGGAGGCGCTGAGGTGCGCCTGGTTGGCGCGGAGTTACTGA
>JBDTOF010000369.1:0-18833 GCA_039933375.1 Chloroflexota bacterium | reverse complement strand
GCGGCCTTCCGCGCGCTAGGATCCTGTCATGCGCACCAGCGTTCACCTGCTTCACGCCGGCTACGTCCGTGACGGCGGCCGGGTCGGGGGCTCTGTTTCGCTCGTTCGCGATGGCGGCGCCCTGATCGTGGCCGACCCCGGCATGGTCGCGGCACGCAGCCTCATCCTCGACCCACTCGCGGCGCTTGGCGTCGATCCGGCGGAGGTGACCCATGTCTTCCTGAGCCATCACCACCCGGATCACACGGTCAATGTGGCGCTCTTCCCGAACGCTGAGGTCGTCGATTTCTGGGCGCGCTACAAAGACGACCTGTGGCTCGATCACGATGGCGACGGGTATGAACTCGCGCCCCACACACGGTTATGGCTCACGCCAGGACATACGGAGGAGGACGCCTCCCTCGTCATCGAGGCCGACGACGCCACGTATGCCCTCACGCATCTCTGGTGGAAGGCGGATCGGACGCCCGAAATCGACCCCCTAGGAGCGGATCAGTTGGCGATCGAACGCGGCCGCGTGCGGATCCTGGCGATCGCCGACATCGTGATCCCCGGGCACGGCGAGGCCTTCCGGATCACACGCTGACCGGCGTCCGCCTCGAGCCGATCCTTGGCTCGGAATCAAGAACGGCCCCGCCTTTCGACGGGGCCGTTGCGGTGTCGGGGGGCTGTACCTAGACGACGCGCGTGGCCTTCACCACGACGCTGTTGGCGAACTTGTCGTGGAACCCCTGCTTCGTCGGGCTCTTGGCCGTCGAATAGAGCAGGTAGATCGTGTAGACGAGGATCGCCAGGCTGATCAGGCTTCCGATGACGGGCAGCTGGTTGACCACCTGGGCGATGGGAAACACGCCGCCGAGCGCAACCCATCGACGGATCGCCTGATCCTGGGTCAGGGTCTTGCCGTCGGGGAAATTGCCGACCTGCATGCCGAGGGCCTTCTGGCCGAGGGATGCGCGGAGACGCGTCCAGCAATAAATCCAGTAGGCGGCACTCACGGCCATCGTGACGAGGAGGTTCACGATCAGGGCGAGGTAGTTGGTACTGACCGAAACCTGCACGTTGCTCAGGTCGACCTTGACGTCGTAGACGGGGCCGATGATTGCACCGAGGATCCCGCCAACGACGGCACCGATGATTGCGAGCACGATCACATCGATGATCAGGGCAAAGATCCGGTTCGGCACGTCGGCATAGGCGAAACCGGACGTACCCGGCGTCGGATCGGGCGCCTTGCCCCAGCCTGCGGGCGAAGGCGGCGGCGGTGACTCTGGCGTGGGCATCGACTCTGGCGTGGGCATCGACTCATCTGACATCTGTGCTCAATCCTCTCCCGTTCGCCGGGCACGACCAACCCTCGTGGCCGTGCTCCTTGCCGGTCCAGCATAGGGGATAAGACACCACGTGGAACCCCGATTCGCGGGCCGGTCGATTGGCGATCTCGTATCTCGGGCAGCGGGGCCGGCCGTAGCTATTACCGGTGGCCCTCGATCGATGCGGGGCCTGATCGCAGGCCGCGCCAGTTCACGGCAGCCCCGGCGACGAGGAGCCCGGCCACGACCAGGATCGCGGAATGGAAGGATTCGGTCGAAGCCAGTCTCGCTGCCGCCTCGACGGCCAGGCCGACCGATGGATCCGGTGCGTTGAGCGGCTGGATGGCGGCCCGCAGATCAGCAGAACCTGGGTCGAGATCCGCGACGCGTCCCGCCAGCGAGGCATAGAACCGATCGGTGATCAGGATGAAGATCACGGCCGATGCCAGAGGCTGGCCGACTCGCGAAAGCGCGTTGTTGATCGCCGACGCCAGGCCGGCCCGATCCACCGGAACGGAATCCATGAGCGTCGAAGTCAGCGGTGCAACGACACAGGCGATCCCGATCCCGAACAGCGCGATGGCTGGTAACGGGTCGATCAGCACCGAGAGGGGAGGAACGAGCGTTGACGGCGCACTGATCAGCGCCAGCCAGGGCGTCGAATCCCCGGGAACACGGAGCCACCAGAGGGTACCGGCGGCCATGATGAGCGGGCCGCCGACCAGGAATCGACGCGCCCCGTGGCGGCCGGCGAGGGTCCCGACCCAGGTGGACAGGCCGACGATCGCGAGGCCGGTCGGCAGGCTCACCAGTGCGCTTGCCAGCGGCGTGTAGCTCAGGACACCCTGCAGGAACAGGCTCTGGAGGTAGAGCAGGACGTACAGGCCGGCGTAGATGAGGACCGTCGCCAGGTTGATCGCCGTGAAGGCACGGTTCCGGAACAGCTCGGGCGGTACGAGTGGGTCACGGCGCCGGATCATCAGGATCGGAAACGCGATCAGGGCGGCAACGCCAATTCCGAGGACGACCAGGGGCCCCGTCTCGGACCAGGCGACCTGCTGTCCACGGATGGCCCCGAACGACAGGCCCCCAACGGCGACCGCGGCGACGATGGCTCCCAACAGATCGAATCGGGTGCGCGTATGACTGACCGGTGGAGCGGGCACGAAACGGAGTGTCAGCACGACCCCGAGGGCGATCAGCGGCAGGTTCACCAGGAAGATGCTTCGCCACCCGAACAACTCCACGAGCGCGCCGCCGATGGGTGGTCCGAGGACCGCCACGACCGATGTCGCGGCTGCCCAGATTCCGAACGCCCGAGCGCGCGCCGGACCCTCGAACACGGTCGTGATGATGGCCAGCGATCCGGGAACGAGGAGGGCTCCGGCCACGCCCTGGACAAGCCGTGCGCCCGCCAGGACGTCGAGGCTCGGTGCCAGACCACAGGCCAGCGACGTGGCTCCGAACCCGACGAGGCCGACCAGGAACATCCGACGCCGCCCGTATTGATCGCCGAGCGCCCCGGCAAGCATCAGGAAGGCCGCCAGCGTTGCCATGTAGCCGGCGACGATGTAGACCTGCCCCTCGAGAACACCGATGGCGACGGCCGGAAGGCTGGCCCCGATCCGCGGCAGGGCCACGTTGACGATCGTCCCGTCCAGGAAAACCGTCGCGGAGCCGATGATCGCGGCGGCGAGGGCGCCACGCGCCGAGGGTTCCATCACGGGCGCCGAGGGTTTCATCGCGGGAGTGTAGTGCGCGGCCTTTCGATCGGGGACACGCTAGACTCGGCCCGTGCCCGGACCCGTGGCGCTCATCGGCGCTGGAGAATTCCTGCCCGGGATGGTTGCGCTGGACCGCGACCTTCTCGCCGTGAGTGGCCGCGCGCGACCGCGCGTCGCCATCCTGCCGACGGCCAGCGCCCCCGACGGAGAAGCCATCTTTCGTCGCTGGGCCGAACAGGGTTGTGACCATTTCGCGGCGCTTGGCGCCGAGGTCGAGCCCGTCCTCGTCCGGTCAGTCGCCGAGGGATTCGATCCGGCGGCGCTGCAGGCGACCGGGGAAGCGGATCTCATCTATCTGTCCGGCGGGAAGCCCGGACACCTGCGAGACGTGCTGGCTGGAAGCCCCCTCGGCGAAGCAATCCGGGCGGCTCACGCCAGGGGAGCGGTCATTGCCGGATGCTCCGCCGGCGCGATGGTCCTCGCTGGCTGGCAACTCGACTTCCGTCGAGGACGGCCGCCGTGGCGTGCTCGGTGGTCCCCTGCGCAGGGGCTCGTGGCCGGAGTCGCGGTGCTGCCGCACTACAACGCGTGGCCGGAGCCGGTCCTGGCCCTCATGGCGCTCCAGGCGCCCTCGGGCATTGTGGTGTTGGGTCTGGACGAGGACACGGCTGCCGTCTTGTTCGGTGACACATGGCAGGTCCACGGCCGCGGTCGCGTCACGACCTGGCGCGGGCGACGTCACGAGCGCTTTCGCCAGGGCGAGGCGTTCCGCCTCTAACCAAGGATCCGCGGCGCGCGGCGTGGACTATTCGGGGCGAGCCTTGCGGAAGCAGTCCGAGCAGTAGACCGGGCGATCCATGCGCGGCCGGAAGGGAACCTGCGCCTGGTTGCCACACTCGGAGCAGAGAACCGCGAAGAACTCGCGGGTCGTGCCGCCGCTCTCGTAGCCGCGCGGACCGCCGAGGTCGTGGGCGTCATAGCCGCCGCCGTCGCGGGCTGCCCGCCGGCTGGCGCGACAGGAGACACAGCGCTTGGGCTCGGACGAGAAACCCTTCTCCGCGTAGTACTTCTGATCGTCGGCCGAATGAATGAATTCCTGGCTGCAGTCGACGCAGCTGAGCGTCCGATCCGCGTAGGTCACAGGGTGCCTCCCGAGCGCGATGGTCATCGTGGCGCGCTCCGCGGGATCGGCGGGGATGGGCGAAGCCAGCGAGTGCCGGGGCCGCGCAACCCTTGGTGCCGATGTGGAGTCCCGTGGGCGGGGCGCACCAGTTTCGTTGGTCCGGAGGATACATCGGATCACCCGTCTGGTCCCCGGAGCGCGCCTTTGGACGACCTGCGGATGCCGGAGAAGGTGTGCCACGCTACCTGTCACAATGATCGGCAACGGTTCGGGTGACGAGCGGGGAGCAATGGGGGCGCCCTGATCGTCGGGACCCGTGGGGCCGTCGGACGCCACCGATTCTGGAGGCGACCGCCGGCCCGAGCGGGTTCGGGCAACCTGGGGCCCGCTGTTCCGGTGCTCGTCAAGGAGGCCGACCAACCCGATGCTTCGAGTGCTCCACACCGCCGACGTGCATCTGGGCGCACGCCACGCCGATCTCGGCGCCCAGGCGACCGCCCAGCGAGAGCGGCAATTCGCCGCGTTCCGAGTGAGCATCGATGGAGCGATCGCAGAGAAGGTCGACCTGGTGCTCATCGCCGGGGATCTCTTCGACTCGAACGTCCAGCCCCGTCGCTCGGTGGAGCGCGTAGCGGCCGAGCTGAAGCGTCTGGCTGACGCGCGCATCCGGACGGTCATCATTCCCGGCACGCATGACGTCTACGACCGCGCTTCGATCTATCGCGCCCACGACCTGCCGAAGCTCGCTGGCGTAGCCGGGACGGACCTCGTCACGATCCTGACCCCGGAACGTCAGTCGATCCGGTTCGAAGCGCTCGACGCGACGGTTCACGCCCGGGTCTTCGCCACGAAGCGGGCCCCGCATTCACCGCTGGAGGCGTTCGATATCTCCGGCGATTCGTCCACCTGGCAGATCGGGATGATCCACGGCTCGATCGCCATCCCGAAGCAGACCGAGCACGACGAGGTGGTCATCACGACCGAGGAGATCGCGGCCAGTAAGCTCGACTACCTGGCCCTCGGTCACTGGCACTCATCGCAGCACGGCACCGCCGGCGGGACGGTCTACGCCTACCCAGGGGCCCCGGAGCCGGTTGCCCTGGACCAGGATCGGGCCGGCAACGTCCTCCTCGTGACGCTCGAGGTGAAGAACAGCGTCCACGAGGTCAGGTTCGAGGAGGTGCGCGTCGGGCGCACCCGGTTCGAGAAGGTGGAAATCGACGCCGCCAAGCTTGCCTCGCAGCCGGCCCTGATCGAATCCCTCGCCCGTCGCGCGGACAAGGACCTGGTCCTCGACGTCCGGCTGATCGGCGTGCGGCCGGACGCCCTCGACATTCAGCCCGAGGAGGTCGAAGCGGATCTCGCCGATCGGTTCCTGAAGGTCCGCGTGCGTGACCGATCGGTGCCGGCGCTGACCGAGGGTCTGTTGCCATCGGAGGACACGATCCTCGGCTCCTTCGTTCGGGAGGTCCAGGCGACGATCGCCGAGCTTGAGGCCGCGGACAGCGTGGACGCTTCCACCGAGGCGCGGGACGTCCTGCGACTCGGGCGCCTGCTGCTGGCCGGCGAGGAGGTGACCCTGTGAGGATCACCCGACTGCACCTCGCCAATCTGCGTCAGCACCGGGACCTGGATCTTGAGTTGAATCGCGGACTGACGGTGGTCCGCGGGCCGAACGAGTCCGGCAAGACAACGCTTCAGCGGGCCCTCGAGCTTGCCCTCACGAGGCGCGTGACTTCGGCATCCGCCGAGATGGACGCCCTTCGTTCGTGGGGCGCGACCGACGACGATCGACCCGTGGTCCGGTTCGAATTCGAGCAGGACGAGTTGGAACGGACGACCCACGGCGTGGTCGAGAAGGTCTTCCGCGGCGCAAAGGGCACCGTCCGGTTGGAGTACGACGGCCAGGTCGTGACTGATCCCGCGCAGGCGGACCAGATCCTCGCCGAGTTGAGCGGCGTCCCGACCGAGGCGTTCTTCCGGTCGACCGCGTCGGTCCGCCATCACGAGATGGATGACGTCGCCCGGGACGAGAGCGCCCTGCGGGATCGACTCCAGGCCTCGATTTCCGGTGCCGACCGGGGCACCGGACGTGCGCGGCGCAAGCTCGACAAGGCCCTCCATGAGCTCGGCAAGAGTGGCGACAAGCACCCCGGCCAGGTGAAGGTCGCGAGCGCGGCCGTCGCCACGTCCGCTGCGGACGTTGAGAAGGGGGAGGCCGCCCTCGCCCAACTCGAGCAGGACCGGGACCGCTTCGTCCTGGCCCGCGATCGACGGCTCGAGGCGGATGTCGCGCTCTCCGAGCGACGATCGATGCTCGAGAAGGCCATGCAGGCTGAGCGGTTCATTGCCGAGCGCGCCGTAGCCCAGGAGCGGTACGAGCGGTATCGACAGGCGGTCTGGGTGACCGAGGAAATCGCCACGCTCGCGGACACCCACCCGTCCCGCGATCCACTGCCGGTCCTGCGGCCGGTGGTAACCCGGATTCGGGAGCTGGATCGCCGGATCGGCGAGCTGCACGCGATCCTGTCCGGGGACATCGATGTCACATTCGAGCTCAAGGAACCGGAACCACGAAACTGGCGGCCGATCGCGATCGCGGCCATCGCGCTCATCCTGATCGGGCTGGTCGTTGCGGGCCTCGGCGCCCTGTCGGTGGTCACGCTGCCCGGCGGGTACATCGGCCCGCTCGCCCTGATCCTGGTCGGTCTGGGCCTCGCGCTGGTCGGTCGCCGTCAGCGCCTCCGGGCCACGGACCTCGGGAGCGAGCGGAGCCTCCGTGACGACGAGATCAACCGTCGCCTCCGCGGCCGGTCGCAACTGGAGCAGGAGCTCAAGGAGCGGGACCTGGAGATGGTGAACCAGCTCGCGGGCCTCGAGTTGCCCGATGTCGCCGCGGTTGAAGCCCTCCTCTCGGCCGAGGAGGCCCACGTCGCCACGATCGACCAGCTGCGGGCGCAGCTGAAGGGCCTGGTGGGCCAGGAGCCCGGCGAGGTCCTGCCGGGGATCCGAGACGCTGCTGCCCTCGAGATCGAGCAGAAGACCGGTGCCCTCGAGCAACTCGGCCCGATCGCCAAGGAGCCGCGCGCCAGGGAGCGGCTCGAGATCGAGGTCAAGGACACCGAGCGCGTCCTCGACCAGGCCCGCGATGACGAGGCCAACACCCGTGCCCGCGTGGAGGCGAATACCGTCGACGCCGAGGCCGTCGCCGCGGAGGTCGAGCGCCTCGCCGACGCTCGCGAACACCTGGCCGGCCTCGAGCGTCGGACACGGGTCTACGAGCAGACGCTGAGGGCCATCGATTCGGCCGAACGCGCCACGATGCAGCGCGCAACCCGCTACCTCGAGAAGCACATGGTGGGCGACCTCGAGGCCGTCACCGACGGCCGATACCGACGCGTCCGCGTTGACGACACAAACCTCGCGATCGAGGTCTTCGCGCCAGAACGGGCGGATTGGGTCCCCGTCGAGTCGCTCAGCCAGGGCACGCTCGATGTCGTCTATCTCGCTGCCCGCATCGGTCTCGTCCGCCTCGTCACCGGCGACCGTCGTCCGCCCCTGATCCTGGACGACCCGTTCGTGACGCTGGACGATGCCCGCGCGACCCGGGCACTGCAACTGCTCAAGCGAATCAGCACGGACTTCCAGGTGATCTACCTGACGACCTCGGACCGGTACGACTCGGCGGCAGATGCCGTGCAGATCCTCGAGGCCCCGACGGCCGTGGATGCCGGCGCCGCCTGACACTCGCCTGATCCCTGGATGACGGTCCTTGGGGAAGCCCCGACGCTCCTGCCGATCGCGCTCGCCCTGGCGGCGGCCTTGCTGTGGGGCGTGTCTGACTTCGGCGGCGGACTGCTGGGTCGCCGGGCTCCGATCCTCGGCGTCCTCATCACCACGCAGGCGGTGGGTCTGCTCATCGCGGCGAGCGGCGCGCTGATCCGTGGCGAGCCCATGCTGGCCCGCACCGACCTCGCCCTCACGATCGTCGCCGGCGGCCTCGCGGCGGTAGGTGTTGGCAGCCTGTACCGCGGTCTGGCGGTCGGCCGGATGGGGATCGTGGCCCCGATCACCGCCGTTCTGACGGCGGTGACGCCCGCCCTCATCGGGATCGCACTGGAGGGTTCCCCCTCGCTCATCGTGCTCGTCGGCTTCGGCCTGGCCGTCGTCGCGGTCACCGTGGTCTCGCTCGTGTCGGACGATGGATCGGACCGTCCGACCGGGATCGGTTATGCCATCGTCGGCGGGATCACTCTGGGTCTTCTTGGAGCGGTCCTGAGCCGGATCGACCTTCAGCACGTCCTCGGCCCCCTGGCCATCATGCGCGGCCTGGAGGTCGGATTGTTCGTCATGTTCGTGGCCCTGCGCCGCGTTCAATGGCGGATGCCGAGGTCGACGCTCCCGCTCGTCGTGGCCGTCGGACTCGTCGACATCGCGGGCAACGTCGCGTTCCTGACGGCGTCACGGATCGGCGCGCTCTCGATTGCCGCCGTGGTCTCGTCGCTCTATCCGGTCGTGACGGTGATCCTGGCGGCGGCCATCCTGCGGGAGCGGATCACGGCGTCCCATGCGGTTGGCGTCGCGCTGGCCTTCATCGCCATCGCACTCATCACCGGGGGCGCGGCATGACGTCGATCCCGTGAGAACGTCCTCGCCGGCTAGTCGATAGTCACGCGGAGGGACTCCACCTCAACCGGCGATCCTAGTCGTCGGACCGTGCTGAACCCCTCCCTCCGCAGCCCCTCGTCGGTCAAGGCCCCCAGCATTGCCAGCTGTCTCCGAACGGCCGGTTCCGGGACCACGCGCTCGCCACGGCCCGCGTTCCGGGCGATGACCACCTCCGGCGGCAGGTCCAGCACGAGTGCGATGGCGAGGCGATTCCAGCGCTGCGCCGACCGGATCAGGGTCCGCCGCGCCCCGCGCGTCAGGCTCGTCGCATCGACCACGGTCAGCAGGCCAGCCGACATCCGGTCATCGAGTTCACGATGCAGTGCGGCAAAAGCGGCCGCCGTGACCGACTGATCGGCCTCCCCGCGCCCAAGTCGTGCCCGGAAGGCGTCCGAGGATAGAATCGCGTCCTCCGCGAAGGTCGCCCGCGCCAACGTTGACTTGCCGCTGCCGGCCGGCCCGATGAGCACGACGAGCCCATCGCCGGGAACGATCAGGTCGCGCGAGTCAGGCTCCACCATCACCTCCAGACCAGCGGAATCTACCGCTCGGCCGGGGCCGCCGGCGGTCGGTCGCGATTCCGATACGCTGCGCGGATGCCCAGCACTTCCGCTCGACCCTGGCTGCCGATCCTCGTCGTCTTCTGGTTCACGTCGATGGTCGAGGGGCTCGGGGTGAGCCAGGTCTTCGCGCTTCTGCCATCCCAACTCTCCGGACTCGGCGTGCCGGACGCAGACCGCCTGTCCTTCATCGGCCTGTTCTCGGCCCTGCTGTTCGTGCTGGGAATGCCGCTTGTGCCGCTGTGGGGTGTCTGGGCGGACAAGTACAGCCGCAAGGCGGTCATCGTTCGAAGTGCGATCGTCGAGGCCGTGGTCTTTCTCGGCATGGCGCTTGCAACCGAGCCGTGGCACGTGGCCGTGAGCATTCTGCTGATCGGTTTTCAACTCGGGAACACCGGCGTAATGCTGGCCGGCCTCCGGGACGTAGCACCGCCGCGGCGAATGGGCACGATCATCGCCATCTTCGGAGCATCCGGGCCGGTGGGGTTCGCGCTCGGCCCGACCATCGCGGGCATCCTCATCGACGGGTTCGGATGGTCCATCAGCGGCGTCTTCGCGGTCTCAGCGGGACTCTCCGTCGGAACCGCCCTGCTGGTGGCTCTCGGGTCCCGGGAGGTTCGCCCGGAGGTCGTTCCTGAAGGTCGCGTGCTGCAGCTCGCCTTTGGTGCGCTGCGGGGCGTCCTGTCAGATCACGCCGTGCGCGGGATCTTCCTGATCTTCGGTGTCTCGTTCCTCGCCAACCAGATGGCGCGGCCCTATATCCCGGTGGTCGTCGAGACCATCACGGGGCGCGGGCCCGGGCTCGCGAGCGGCATTGCACTGGTAGCCGGAACTGCGGCCCTGGCCGGTGCGCTGCTCTCGCCCGCCATTGGCGCCCTCGGGGATCGGCTGGGCTACCGCCGGATCCTGATCGGCGCGCTCCTGGTGGGTGCGGTCGCGCTGACGGCCATGCCGTTCGTCCAGTACATCGGTGGAATCGCGCTGCTGGCCCTGGTCGCGGTCGTCTTCGCCGCATCGGTCGCCTCGATCAGCGCGATGGTCTTCAGCATGCTCGCGACCGAGGTGTCGCCCGCCAGGCGATCACAGACCCTGAACCTCGTGTACCTCCCGCTCTACGCCGCCGGGATTGTCGGACCACTCATCGGATCGCAGGTCGTCAAGGCCGGGCTGCCCGCGCCATTCCTGGTGGGTGCGGCGGTGTTCGTGGTCGGCTCCGTCGTGCTGTCGCGCCGCCGGTCGGCGCCGAGCGCCCGCGAGGAAGTGCAGCGCGAGGGCGTCCCGCTCGCCTAGCGATCGAGTACGCCCGGTGGATCAGCCCGGGAGGTCGCGCTCCGCCGGTCCGGTATAGACCGCCATCGGGCGAATGAGCCGATTGTCGGCCCCCTGCTCGAGGATGTGGGCCGTCCAACCGGCGTGACGGGACAGGGCGAACGTGGCCGGGAACAAGTCCGGTGTCAGGCCGACGCCCTGGAGGACGGCCGCCGCGTAGTACTCGACATTCGTCTTGAGGGGCCGCTCGGGATGCTTCTCGGCCAGGACCCGCAGAGCGACGTCCTCGACGGCGATCGCCAGGGCAAGCCACTCCGGCTTCTGGTCCAGGGACTCGGCAACCTTGCGTAGTGCGGCTGCCCGCGGGTCGTAGGCGCGGTAGACCCGATGCCCGAAGCCCATCAGCCGTTCGCCGCGCTCAATGGCGCCTCGGACCCACTCCTCGGCGTGTTCTGGCGAACCAACCTTGTGAAGCTGCTCGACGACCTCGGACGGCGCGCCGCCGTGGAGCGGGCCCTTCATCGCGCCGATCGCGCCGCAGACTGCCGAGGCGATGTCGCTGCGCGTCGAGCTGATGACCCGGGCCGCAAAGGTCGAGGCGTTGAGGCCGTGCTCGGCACCAACGACGAAGTAGGCGTCCAGGGCGCGGGCCGTGCCGGGATCCGCATGCGACCCGGTCAGCTGGTAGAGGTATCCCGGAACGAGGTCCAGGGACGGATCAGGTTCGATTGGTTCGAGTCCCTGGCGGAGTCGCGCGAACGCGGCCAGCGCAGACGGTGAAAAGGCGGTCAGCGCGCGCGCCTGTTCCGCTGTCGCCGGCCACGTCAGGTTCTGCGTGGCCCCCCAGACGGATACGGCGGTTCGCAGGGCATCCATCGGCTTGGCGCTCTTCGGCAGCGCCCGGAGGGTCGTCATGACGGCATCCGGGATCGGCCCGGTTGGGATTTGGTGCCCCGGGTCCCACTCGCCGGTCCACAGCAGGTTGGCGACAGAGGCGAACGATCCGCGCTCCACGAGGTCGCCGATGCGGTAGCCGCGATAGAGCAGCCGACCCGCGGCGCCATCGACGTAGCCCAGGGCGCTTTCAGCCGCGGGGACCCCTTCGAGGCCGGGTGAGTATGGGTACGAGGGAGCCGCGGGCGGGCTCGCCACGGTCGGATTGGTCATGCGCGGATGGTAGCCCTGCCGGGCGATCTGCGGCGTGCCGGCGATTGGATCAACGGCCCGGATCGCCGTTCAGGAACGCCTCGACAACCGCCACGAATTGGCTGGCGTGCGTGTGGTGTGCCGCATGGGCCGCGCCGTCGATCACGGCAACCTGTCCGTTCACGAGGCGCGCGTCAAGGGCGCCGGTATTGAGACCGAAGGCCGGTGGGCTGGCCGAGCCCAGGATCTGCAGGACCGCGTTCGTGACGACGCCCAGGGCATCCAGACCGGCCGCTGGGTCGTTCGACGCCCTGAGCTCGCGGAGGATCGTGGGCGCCGCGGCGACCCGAAGTGGCCAGACGGCGTTGACCCGAAACCGCGCCATAGCGTCATCGTCCATCCCGACCACGGTCCGCATGAACCGCTCCAGGAGTCCCTCCAGGTCGCCGCGGGAGAGGTCGTCCTCGAGCGCGGCCACAAGCCAATCCGGTTCGTATGCCGACGAGGGCATCTCGTCGCGCGGCGGGGCCCCCTCGTAGCAGACGATCCGGGCGATCGACTCTGTCAGCAACGCGGCCCCGAGCGCACAGCGCCCTCCGTACGAGTGGCCGACGACATCGATCGGCCCGCCCTCGGCAGCGGCGATGGCATCGGCGACGGCCGCAACGTCCTCGAACTCCCGCCGGATCGCGTAGGCGTCGGGCGCGTCTCCTGAAGCCCCGCGCCCGCGTCGATCCATCGCATGAAGGCGCCGTTGGGCGCCCAGCAAGGGACCCGCGACGCGGAACGTCAGGTGATCGGCGGTCGTGCCGTGGACCAGCAGCAACGGCCGCGTCCCAGGTGCGGCGACGCCGCTCTCGAAGACCGCGATCGGCGTTCCGTCGAAGGAATGGACCTTGCGGTCGGGGATGGCCACCCGCTACGGGGCCGGCCGCTGCGTCGGCAGGTCGGCCGGCAACGAGGCCGCGGCCGCCTCGTCCAGGAGCCAGGTCGCGCCCGTGCGACGGGCGAGCTGAGCGGGCAGGCGACGAACGTCATGCGTCGACCCGAACACCTCGCCCAGGATCGCTGCCTTCGCTGCGCCATGGACGACCGCGATCGGGTGTCGAGCGGCGGCCAGGAGCAGCGGGTGGAGCGTCACTCGCTCGACATGCGGCGCGATGTGCGTCGGCGCCGGCACAGCCTGAACCCAGGCCGGGTCATCCCAGGTCGCGGAACCCGGAAACACCGAGAAGATATGGCCGTCGGATCCGACACCCACCAATGCCACGTCAAGGACAGGGAATCCAGCGTCATCGAGGTCGAGACCGGCGCTGCGAAGCTCGTCCGCGTACCGAGCGGCAACCCAGGCCGGTCCTTCGCCGGCGTCGAGCCCTTCGCCGATCGGGATGACGTGGATCTGATCCACCGGCACCGGCACATCCCGCAACAGGATGTCCCAGCAGGCCAGGGCGTTCGAGAGGATATCGTCCGGTGGCACCCATCGCTCATCGCTCCACCACAGGTGGACGCGGCCCCATGGGACCGTCTCGCGAAGCGGCTGGTCCGCCAGGTGGCGGTAGATCTGCCCCGGTGTCGAACCGCCTGTCGTGATCCAATGGGCGATCCCGCGCGCCTTGACAGCCGCCCTCAGACCCGAGGCGATCCGCTCCGCCGCGGCATGGGACGTGTCCGCGGCGCTCGGGAAGATGAGGATCTCGGGTTCGTTCACGTGCCTCCGACCAGGCGGGCCGCCGTCTGGAGTGCGGCGACCGCGATGGGATCCCTCCTGACCGACTCGATTGTCTCGGCCAACAGGTCCACATCGGCCCGGCGGGGCGCCATGAATCGACGCTCCGGCAGCGTCTGCCCGTCCAGGCTCGACCGGACCATGACGCTCTCGGCCTCGGCCGACACGATGATCTCGAGTTCCTGACGATGTCGTTGCGCCGTGATCTCAACCGTGAGGGTGGTCCCGCTGGGCAGTTCCGAGGCGACCGGTTCAAGCCTGACTCGGACCGGCCTCCGGCCAGCCCGGAGGCTCCCAACCAGGGCCGAGCCCAGGTCCGCTCCGCCGTCAGATCCCCCCGTCGGGTCCGCCGCGAGCGGCCTCACGACCGTCATCTCGAGCCGGGAGGCCAGCCAGCTCACGTGGTACAGCGGCTTGATGATGTTCGTCCCGCCTGCGCCGGCACCTCGATGCGCGGCGTAGGTGACGGTGACCGACCTGATCCCTCGCAGGAACGGCAACAGGTCCGGTCGATCAAAGCAGGAGGCGATCGCCTCGCGCCAGCGAGACTGGCGGAGGAGCGCGAAGTCCGACACGGCGAGCTTCCCGCCGGCGAGGTCGTGGTCATCGACGAGCGCCGCCAGCGCGCGCAGCCGGTCCAGGCCGTCGCCGGACCAGCTCGAACCGTCGACCACGAGGCGGTCCGCCATATCCAGCAGGTCGAGCGCCTGGCGCGAGACGAGTGGCGGATCACCAGGCCACCAGAGGGTCACTGGCAGGTCATGGACCAGGAGGGGCGCAACGATCGCCGCCACGTGCTGGCCCGTCGCTCCACCAGCGACGAGGTCGATGAACTCCGCGCAGGTCTCGGGCGCATTCTCGCGAGGCAGGATGCAATGGGCCTGGATGCGAGCGTCCAGCCACGAAGGGCCGTCAGGATCGGCACTCGAGACGATGAGCGTCCGCGATGGGTGTCGGCCGACGAGCATCCGGATGAGCGCGGCGGCGCGCTGCCCGACCTCGGGCTGACGGGCGATGACGACCAGGCTGAGGACACTCGTCCGGGCCGCGATGCGCCGCTCAGGCGCGCCATCCGCGCCCTCGGTCGTCAGCTGGGTGCTGCCCCAGATCCGTGCGAGCTCGGCCTCGATGCCGGCCAGCGAATCCGTGCGCGACGACCAGCGCAATGCCGGCTGACCAACGACCGCGGGCGCATCGAGGACGGGAACGTCCATCAGGCCGCGCTCAGATCCGCCGCCAGCGATGCCCATCGCGCTCGATGAGATCGTCGGCCGCCTCCGGGCCCCACGTCCCGGCGGCGTAGTTCGGGAACTTCGGCTCCGGATCGCTGACCCACGATTCCACGATCGGCGTGGCAATCGACCACGCAGCCTCGACCTCGTCGGCGCGCGTGAACAGCGATGCATCGCCGAGCATCGCGTCAAGCAGCAGCGTCTCGTAGGCGTCGGGGGAGTCGACCGCAAACGCCGAGCCGTAGGTGAAATCCATGGTCACGGTCCGGATGTCGAGCCCGAGTCCCGGAACCTTGGACCCGAACCGCAGCAGGATGCCCTCGTCGGGCTGGATCCTGATGGCGAGGAGGTTGGGCTCAGGGTCCACGGCGGCGTCCTGGAACAGGCGGTGGGGAACGCCCTTGAACTGGATCGCGATCTCGGTCGCTCGCTTCGGCAGGCGCTTCCCCGTGCGCAGATAGAACGGGACGCCGGACCAGCGCCAGTCGTCGATCTGGAGGCGAGCGGCCAGGAACGTCTCCGTTTCCGACTGCGGGTCAACCTCGTGCTCGGCGCGGTAGCCCTTGACTGCCTGAGCCGCAACCCAGCCGGGACCGTACTGGCCACGGACCACGTCGCGGGAGATCTCGGCCGGCGAAAGCGCGGGTATGGCCCGGAGCACCTTGACTTTCTCGTCCCGGAGCGCATCGGCCCCGAAGGTCGTCGGTGGCTCCATGGCGACCAGGGAGAGCAGCTGGAGGAGGTGGTTCTGGACGACGTCTCGAGTTGCGCCGGTTTCCTCGTAGAACGAGCCCCGCTCCTCGACCCCGATCGACTCGGCCATCGTGATCTGCACGTGGTCCACGTAGCGCCGGTTCCAGAGGGGCTCGAAAATGCCGTTGGCGAACCGGAAGACCATCAGGTTCCGGACCGTCTCCTTGCCGAGGTAATGGTCGATGCGGTAGACCTGCGACTCGCGGAAGACCCGTCCGACCTCGCGGTTCAGCCGCTTCGCTGAATCGAGGTCGCGGCCGAATGGCTTCTCGATGATGATCCGGCGCCAGCCACCACCGCTGATCTCGTGGTCCAGCCCGGTCCGTCCGAGCTGAGCGACGATCTGCGGGAAGGCCGACGACTGGGTGGCGAGATAGAACAGCCGATGGCCACTTGTCCCGTGCTCGGCATCGATCTCGTCGAGTCGAATGGCCAGCCGATCGAAGGCGCCGTCATCGCCGAAATCGCCCTGGTGGTAGACGATCCGGGCGAGGAACTGGGCGGCCACCTCGGTGTCAAGCGGAACGCGGCTGAACTGCTCGAGCGACTTGCCGATCTCCGCCCGGAAGGTCTCGTCGTCATAGGGCCGCCGCCCGACCGCGACGAGCATCCAGTCCTGCGGGAGCAGGTTCGTTCGCCACAGCTGGGCCAGCGCCGGGAAGACCTTGCGGTGCGAGAGGTCGCCGGTCGCCCCGAACAGGACCATGACGTGCGGATCTGGCACCCGCTCAAGTCGAAGTCCGTCGCGGAGGACGTTCGCCTCGTGCTTCGCAACGCGCTTGCGGCGACCGGCGCGCTCAATCCTCAGCTCCCGGATCGTCCGGGGAGTCGGGTCCGCCGCGGAGGCCGCCTTGCGCGCCACGTCAGGCGAGGGCGCTGGCGAAGGCCCGCTCGAGGGTCGTCAGGTCGGCGGCGTGATCGTGGCCGAGTCGGAGTCTGAGCATCGGGAGGTCGTGCGACGCAATCGCCGCTGCGTCTCCCTCGGCCTGGGCGTCGATGAGTTGGCCAAAGGTGAATGGCATGCCCGGGATCTCGCGATCGACGTGATGCTCCGAGGTCAACTGGAGGAACCAGCCGATCGGGGCTCCACCCTTGTGCAGCTGCCCGGTCGAATGGAGGAATCGCGGGCCGTAGCCTGCGGTCGTGGCGCTCCCGGTTCGATCCCGGATCAGGGCGCGTAGGCGCTCGATCGCGGCGTCGGCGGCAGCACTCGGCGCGATGAACGCCTGGATGGCTACGTATTGGCCCCGTGTGGCGGCTACGGCCAGACTGGCCCGAATGGCAGCCGCAAGGGACTCTTCGCCAAGCTCGCCGATGTCGAGGACGGGCTGGGACGGCTCGGCGCTCTCGAGCGAGCCGGGCGGTCCGGCCGGTGCGACCGTTGGGCCGCCTGATCCATGGCCGCCGGCGGACGCCAGGACGTGGCGAGTCAGCTCCTTCGCCTCCTCGACATTGGGTTGGTCGAACGGGTCGATGCCGAGCACGATTCCGGCGATGGCCGTAGCGACCTCCCAGCGCACGAACTCCGCGCCGATATCCATCGGATCCTCGAGGATCAGGCTGATGACCGGATGCCCGGCGACGGCGAGGGCATCGAGCAGGCCGGCCGAGGGATCCGGCGACTCGGCGAGCTTGAGCGAGACGAAAACCCGGTCGGCACCGTAGGCGGTGACAGGACCAAGCGGCTCCCGGTCCACCGGCACGATGCCGATGCCGTGCTTGCCGGTCGACTCGGCGATCAATTGCTCCGCCCACCCGCCGAAGCTCGCCAGTGCCTCGTCGGTGATGAACGTCAGCTTGTCCCGGCCGGCTCGAGCAAGCTCGCCGAGGGCGATACCGAGCAATGCCCCGGGGTTACGGTCAGGTTCCGGCTCCCGGCACGCCGCCAGCATCGTCGAAACCGAGGTCAGCAGCGCGTCGAGATCGAGGCCGATCAGCGATCCGGGAACGAGCCCGACGTACGAGATCGCCGCGTAGCGACCGCCGATGTCCGGCGGATTGAGGAAGACCTCCCGTAACTCGTCGTGGTGCGGGATCGCCGCAACGCTCTTGCCGGGGTCAGTGATCGCGACGAAGAAGTCGCCCGGTTTCTGGTCGGACCCGGCCGCCTCCAGCGCGGCGCTGACCCGGGCCCACGCATCGGCCAGGAAGGCCAGCGGCTCGGTGGTCGTCCCCGACTTCGAAGCCACGATCCAGAGCGTCGAAAGTGGGTCGAGGTCGTCCACGGTTGCCGCGACGGCCTCCGGGTCGGTTGAATCCAGCACCCGCAGGTCGAGGTAGCCGTCGGCCGTCCCGAAGGTCCGGTGGAGTACCTCCGGAGCGAGGCTTGAGCCCCCCATCCCCATGACCACCGCGGTCCGGAATCCGGCCACGCGGATCCCGTCGCCAAAGCCTTCGAGGGCCGCGATCTGGTCGGTGAAATGGCCGGGCGCATCGAGCCAGCCGAGGCGCTCCGCCACGGTGGCCTGGATGGCCGGATCGTCCGACCAGAGCGATGCGTCGCGGTCCATCAGTCGGCGCGGCCACTCCTGGCTTTGCGCGTGGGCCGCTACTGTTGCCAGTCGCTCCTGATCGGCGGTGCCGAGACGCAGGTCGAACTCCGTGCTCATGTCGCTTCCTCTGCCTCGATCTCGAGAACCTTGTTGAGCCGGCGGACGTGACGTGCCTCTCCCGAGAATCGTGCACCGAGAAAAGCCACCGCGCCTTCGACGGCGGGTTCCACGCCGACTACACGAGCGCCGAGGACCAGAACATTCATGTCGTCATGTTCCACGCCCTGGTGGGCGGAGTATGTGTCGTGGCAGACAGCCGCGCGGACCCCGCGGATCTTGTTGGCCGCCACGGACGCCCCGACGCCCGAGCCACAGATGAGGATCCCGCGATCCGCCTCACCATCGCGGATCGCATGCCCAAGGCGCCTCGCGAAGTCGGGATAGTCGTCCAGCAGGTCCGAGCCGTCCCCGCCGAGATCGACGTACGAGTGCTCGGGCGCCTCCATCGCCAGCCGCTGGAGCAGCTCGGCCTTGAGCACCGCACCCGCATGATCGGCCGACAGCGCCACCCGCATCAGTCGTGCCCGAGTCCGAGCCCGCTCGGCTGGTGTCCGGGGTCGAGGGTGTGAACGCGTCCGCGAATCGTGCCCGCGACCACGCCACGCGCGACCTCGGCCACCCGCTCCACTGTGAACCCGAAGTGCTCGAGGATGGTCGGTGCCGGCGCCGACGCGCCGAAGTGATCGATCCCGATGATCGCGCCGTCGTCGCCGGCGTAGCGCTCCCAGCCGAGCGAAATGCCCATCTCCACCGTGACCCGCGCC
>JBDTOF010000368.1:0-1504 GCA_039933375.1 Chloroflexota bacterium | reverse complement strand
AGTAGCGGGTCAGGGTCTCGCGGACCTCTTCGCTGTCACGCTCCTCGGCAAACGGCGTGAAGCCGACGAGATCGGCGAACAGGACCGACACGAGCCGGCGCTCGGCGGTGGGACCGTTGGGCGAGGTGGGTGCGAAGGCAGGGGCGGCAGGCGGGGTGGCCGAAGGTGACCAGGCCGGCGCCGCCGTCCTGGCGGCCGGCGAGGCGCCAGGCACCAACGGCGTTGCGCACTCGCCGCAGAAGCGATCGCCAGGATCGTTGGCCGCCCCACACGACGGGCACACGGCGGCAAGAGGCGCCGCACAGGCCGAACAGAACTTTCGCCCTGCCTTGTTCTCCGTTCCGCAACTCGAGCAGGCCAATGAATCTCCCCAGAACGCTAGTGCGCGAGAGTACTCGATCCGAATGCTCGAAGACCATTGGTTCGAGCGCCCAAGTGACCCCCTGGCCGGATGACCGAGCCCTGTTAGCGTATGGGGACTCGCGTTGCCCCCAGCCAGGGGCGGCACGGGGAGAGCCCGAAGGACGAGGAACCGCCCTTCGGGCTCGCTTCCTGCAACGAACAAGCCACGGGAGTCGTTCGCCATGCGCAAAGTCAAGATCGGCGCCCTCTGCTGGAACCAGTACACGACCTGGCCCGAATTGCTCGAGGCGGGTGTACGGGCCGAGCGCGTGGGTTTCGACACCCTCTGGACCCGGGATCACCGAGCGCTATGCGAGACTCCGGTATGGAGGCTTGGCACCATCAGGATGGCGCTGTCCTGCATCCGAAGGCGAGCACGTCGAACGTCCGCTCGCTCATGACCGAGTCGTCAAGCTCGGCTGCCAGCCGCGCGTTGACCTCGGGCGATCGACTGGCCTCGTACGCTCGGCAGGCGGCCTCGTCCTCCCAGACCCAGACACCGATCCCCGTGTCCGGGTCGTCGGTCTCGGTCGCAAGCAGCCGGGCGATCAGACCCGGCACGTCGGGAGTCGGCGCAGGGCGGACGGCATCGCCCATCCCTCGTGCGGCGACCGAGTCCCTGGCCCCCGGTCGGTACCGCCATCCGGTGTACAGCTGCACAAACATCCATTCACTCCTTCGAGACCATCGCTGAATTGGAGGCATCATGACCGAAGTGAAGATCGGTGCGCTGTGTTGGAACCAATACACCGACTGGCCGTCGCTACTCGAAGCGGGCATCCGGGCCGACCGACTTGGCTACACAAGTCTGTGGACCTGGGATCACCTCTACCCGATCGTCGGATCGTGGGAAGGCCCGATCCTGGAGGGTTATACCGTCCTGACCGGCTGGGCCATGGCCACGAAGCGCATCCGGATCGGGCTGATGGTGGGCGCGAATACCTTCCGGTCTCCGGCCGTCACGGCCAAGATAGCCACGACCCTCGACCACGTGAGCAACGGCCGGGCGATCCTCGGGATCGGCGCGGCCTGGTTCGAGCGCGAGCACGCGGCCTACGGCCTGGAGTTCGGCGATGGCCCCCCCGAACGACTCCGCTGGCTG
>JBDTOF010000367.1:0-3563 GCA_039933375.1 Chloroflexota bacterium | reverse complement strand
TCCGAGGTCCGGATCACCTGCATGATCGCCGAGTCCGCTCTGCCCCAGGCGCTCGATGCCCTCCACGGGGCATTCGAACTGGCCAAGCCGGACCCGGTCGATGCCGCGGCCGCGGGCCTGGCCGGCTGAGCGCATGACCACGACCCTCGCCTCGGATACGTTCTCGCGCGTCGAACACTTCGCGTCGGTCGCCTCGACGAACGACGTCGTGCGTAGCTGGCTTGCCGCGGGGACGCCGGAAGTCTGCGTCGCGGTCGCTGATGAGCAGACCGCCGGGCGGGGACGGAATGGTCGGACCTGGGTTGCACCACCCGGTTCGTCGCTGCTGACATCGCTCGGTTTCCGCCCGACGTGGCTGCCGCCGGCGGACAGCTGGCGCCTGGCTGCCCTCGTGGCGATGGCCATGGCAGACGCGGCCGAGGATCATGCCGGTATGACCGAGGGCACGATCCGGCTCAAGTGGCCGAACGACCTGGTCATCGTCAGCGGCGGCCCGGACGCGCTGCTGGTCGGCGACATCACCGCGGACGAGGCTCGAGAGCTCCAGGCCAGCCCGATCGCGATCCGCAAGCTGGCGGGGATCCTGGGCGAGACGGACGGGCTGGGAACCGATGACCCTCGCCTCGTGATCGGCATCGGCCTGAATGCGGACTGGGACGACGCCGAGCTGCCCGCCGGGGTACCCGCCGACCTCGCTACATCCATGACCACGCTGCGTGCAGCATCGGGCGGCCGGCCCATCGATCGCGAGCCGCTCCTCGAGGCGTTCCTCAGCCGTATGGAGACGAGGCTGGCCGCGCTGCGGGCCGGTCGGTTCGATGTCGCCGGCTGGACCGATCGCCAGGTCACGACCGGGCACCTCGTCTCGCTCGCCGCGCTCAACGGTGAGGTCGAGCACCTGCGCGCCCTGGGGGTCGATGGGGCGTCGGGTGCCCTCGTGGTTGCGGATCCCGACGAGCCGCGCAGCTCGGGCGGGCGCCTCGTTCACGCCGGCGAAATCCTCCGACTCCGCGTTCTCGACGCGGGCGGGGTGTAACGAAATGGCTCGTCCGGTGTTCAGGCAGATGGGAGCGGCGCAGGAGGCCGCGCCCCGGATCGCCCACCTGGATCTCGACCGTCCGCTCGTCGATGCGGCCCGTCGTGACCCGGCGCGGTTCGAGGCCCTCTATCGGCGGTATGTGGCACCGGTGTACAGCTTCACCTACTACGAGCTCGGCGATCATCACGCGGCGGAGGACGTCACCGCCCGGACCTTCATGTCCGCACTGGCGAACCTGGACCGCTTCGAGGAGCGCGCCCGGCCCGAGGATGGCGAGGGCGCTTCGACCTTCAAGGTCTGGCTCTTCCAGATCGCCCGCAACGAGCTCTCCAACGAGCGTCGATCCACGCGCCGTCATCCTGCGATCGACCTCGAGACTCCGGCCGCCTCGATCGTGGCCGACCCACTCGATGTCGAGGGTGACCTCGTGCGGCGAGACGATGCGGCAGCCGCGTGGCGGGCTGTTGGCCGCCTGGCTGGCGATCGACGTCGGGCGCTGGTCCTGCGCTTTGCGAACGAGCTTTCGACGGCCGAGATCGCCGGCATCATGGGTCGCTCCGAGGGAGCCATCCGTGTCCTGCTGCATCGCGGGCTGCGCTCCGTGGCGCGGGAGCTCGGCGGCGGGGAGCGAGTCGGTTCTCGCGCGCAGACCGGCGACCGCCGGCCCGCGACGCGCCGAGGCCAGCGTTGACCGTCCTCGGCCGCGATGTCGCGGAGATCGACGCCCTCGTCACGGATCGCTATCTCGACGCACTCCTCGCCGGCGCCGACGAACCGATGGCTAACGTAGCCGTCGTTGCCGCGCGCGGCTGGGGTACGCTCACCGGGCTGTTCGCTGGAGGGCGGACCGCCGACCGTGACCGGCTGGATCGTGGCGTTCGGTTGGCCTCGGAGCGGCTCACCCGGGACCTGCCCCGCTTCCATCCCTCATTCCGTTTCGAAGAGCGCCTCGCGGTCCGTCTGGCCGAGGCCGCGGCCGCCATGCGGCTTCCCGCCACTGGCGCGGACCATGAACCCACGCTGATCCCGTTCCCGATGCCCGAGCCGTACGACCCATCGGGCCACGCCGATCCGGAACCGAGGGAGGACTGGGCGGACTCGCTTTCGCGCCCTCTGCTCGTCGGCGGCGCCGTGGTTGCCTCAGCGCTCAGCCTGGCCGGGGCCGCCTGGGTGGCCTGGCATCGATCCCGGGTACGGGTCAACCCGATGGCCCGCGCGACTCGCGCGGTCCGCGCGACTCGCGCCGCGCACGCCAATCGTGCTGCGCACGCGATGCGCAGCCGGCCGGTGTAGCGACATGCCGATCAAGCTGCCCTCGTTCCGCCCACGCAAGGACGCCTTCCCACCCGATCTCTGGACGAAGTGCCCGTCCTGCTCGGAGATGCTGTTCAACAAACAGCTCGACAAGTCCGACCGCGTCTGTCCGACCTGTGGCCACCACTTCCGGATGTCGGCCGGGGCCCGGATCGCGATGCTGGTCGACGATCGCAGCTTCGTCGAGCACGACGGCGGCCTCCAGAGCGTGGATGCCCTCGGGTTCGTGGACCAGAAGCCATATCCCGACCGCCTGGCGGCCGCCCAGCTGGCGACGGGCATGCGGGACGCTGCGGTCCGTGGGATCGCCACGATCAACGGCCACCGCGTATCGCTGTGCGTGATGGATTTCGCGTTCATGGGCGGATCCATGGGCGCCGTGGTCGGCGAGAAGGTCACCCGGGCCGCCGAGCACGCCATCACTGAGCGGATCCCACTCATCATCGTGTCGGCCTCGGGCGGCGCCCGGATGCAGGAGGGCACGCTGGCCCTCATGCAGCTCGCCAAGACCTGTGGGGCCCTCGAGCGTCTGCGGGCCTCCGGCGCGCCGTACATCTCGGTGATGAGCGATCCGACGACCGGCGGCGTGTTCGCCTCGTATGCCGTCCTGGGGGACATCAACGTCGCCGAGCCCAATGCCCTGATCGGGTTCGCCGGGGCACGGGTCTCGGCCGGGACCATCGCCCAGGAGCTGCCGGTCGGCTTCCAGCGTTCCGAGTTCCTGTTCGAGCACGGGTTCGTGGATCGGGTGATTCCCCGCCGCGCCCTGCGCGACGAGCTCGGACGCCTCCTTGACTACCTGGTACCGCGCAACGGACACGTAGCCCCGGCTGACGCGCGACCTTCGTTCGATCCAATCGGCTTCCTGACATCGCTCGCGGAGAAGGTCGTGCCGGATCTCGGCTCGAGCTCGGGCTCGGCTGCTGCCCCGGACCCCGCGCTGGACTCGGCTCCGGACCCGGCTGCGGCCGAATCCGCCGGAACGGAGCCTCGTCGTGGTTGACCGACTCCTCGGCCGCCGCCCCGGCGCAGACCAGGTGGACGACGCCAAGGGCGCGATGTGGAAGCGCGTCCAACTGGCCCGTAACCTGGGCCGCCCGAGAACCCTCGATCTCCTCGGTCAGATGGCGGACGAGATCGTCGAGATCCACGGGGATCGAGCGTTCGGGGACGACGCGGCGATGGCCTGTGGCTTCGCCCGGATCGACGG
>JBDTOF010000366.1:0-2518 GCA_039933375.1 Chloroflexota bacterium | reverse complement strand
GGTCGGACGAGGTGTGGCCCGCGGCTTCTGCGTGGGGGGTGCTGGTGTGGTGACCGGGATCGGGGTTGAACTCTCCTCGAGGATGGGCACGAGGTTGGGGTCTACGACCGGCCCGATCGTGGCTCCCGGCGAGTTTCCCGCGACCGCCCCACCGATCGCGACGCCGGACGGTTGTGCCGGCCCTTGAGCCGCGGCGGGCGTCCTTGCCGGCTGACCGCCGTATCCGGCTGCAAGCTGCACGATCAGGAGGATCGCCACCGCCCCGAACAGCAGGCCGGCGGCGTCACGCAGGAGCAGGACCTGGTGGACGGCTGGGCGCTCGATCCGCTGCGTATGCCGCCCGGTGGTGCTCGAGCGCCGGCGGCCCACCGGTGTCGTCGGCGTCGCTCCTGCCCTGCGCTCCGCATCCACGTCCGCCTCGGGCGGTTGGCTCTCGGTGGCGCCGATGCGCCAGGCAAGGTCCGAAGGCGAAAGCATGTCGCCAGGCTTCCTCGGGTCGCGCGGCAGGCCGCGCCAGTCCTTCACCCGGCCTCGTCTCCTTCGTAGGTCTCGGGCTCGAGCGCCTCGCGTGGGCCCCGCGCCAGCAGAAACAGGACGACGCCGAAGGCGACCAGCGCCCCGAGGAATGCGTAGAGCTGCGTCGCACTGGACACGACCAGCGACAACGCCCCCAGCCCGACGCAGATGACATAGATCAGCACGACCGTGCCGCGGTGGCTCAGGCCCAGGTCCAGCAGGCGATGGTGGATGTGGCCTCGATCCGGCGTGAACGGCGACCGCCCGGCGAGCAGTCGTCGGACGATGACCCAGAACGTGTCGATGATCGGAACCCCGAGCACAAGCAGCGCCACGACGACCTTGGCGGTGCCGAGGACGGACAGGATGGCGAGCGTGTAGCCCATGAACATCACCCCGGCGGTCCCCTGAAAGACCGAGGCGGGTTGGAAGTTGAAGCGAAGGAACCCGAGCAGCCCGCCCGCCAGGACCGTGCACATCACGGCCACGTACGGCTGATTGACCGACGTGGTCAGGCTCAGCACGCCCAGCGTGAGCGCGGCGATCAAAGCGATTCCAGTCGACAGACCGTCGAGACCGTCGATGAAGTTCATGCTGTTGAGCATTCCGATGATCCAGACGAGCGTGAAGGCGATCGCGAACGGTCGACCGAACACGATCAGTCCCGGTCCGAAGGGATTGGTGACGAAGACGATTCCAATTCCCAGGACCACCGCCACGACGGCCAGGCCGATCTGGCCGACGAACTGCCAGCGAGCCCGCAGATCGAGCACGTCATCGAGCGCTCCGATCAAGGCCGCCAGTGCGCCGCCCGCAAAGAGCGCTCCGAGCTGGCCGGTGGAGATTCCGACCGGCGCCGGCATCCCGGACAGGTGCTCCCGGAACACGGTCAGGCCGCCGCCCACGGCAAGGAATGTGACGGCCACGGCAACGCCGCCGCCGCGCGGGACCGGGGTCGTATTCACTCGTCGATGATTTGGCGCGTCCACGATCCCGCGCAGTCCGACACGGGTCCGGATCAATGGTGTCAGGACCAGGGCTATGAGCGCCGCGACGACGAACGCCCCGATCAGGATCGGCAGCGTGCCCGCGGCACTCGAAACGAAGGTCATGCCACCTCGGCGGCCAACCCGGGCACCGGGAACCGCGCGACCATCGAGGCGACCTCCGACGCCAGTGCGGCCGATGCCGCCGGGTCATCACGTCGGGCGATGGCGTCGGTGATGAGGCGGGCGATTGTTCGCATCTCGTCGGGTCCGAAGCCGCGGGTGGTGGTCGCCGGCGTACCGATCCGGATCCCGGAGGCCGTGTTGGGTGGGAGCGGATCGAACGGGATGGCGTTCTTGTTGACCGTGATCCCGATCTCGTCGAGGAGGTGTTCGGCCTCCTTGCCGGTGACGCCGAGCGGGGTGACGTCCACCAGGGCCAGGTGATTGTCGGTCCCGCCCGAGACCACCCTGGCACCGCGCTCGGCCAGCGCCTCCACCAGGACCGCCGCGTTCTCGACAGTTCGAAGCTGATCGCGTCGGAAATCGTCAGTTGCTGCGAGCAGCAGAGCCACGGCCTTGGCGGCGATGACGTGCATGAGGGGACCGCCCTGGACGCCCGGGAAGACCGTCTTGTCCACCTGCGCGGCGAGGGTCGTCCTGACCATCGGAAAGTCGGCCGGATCGGCGGACTCGGGAAGGTTTATGCGGCTGAAGATAAGGCCGCCACGCGGCCCACGCAGCGTCTTGTGCGTCGTGGTGGTCACGATGTCGGCGTGCGGGAAGGGGCTCGGATGGGCGCCGGCCGCCACCAGACCGGCGATGTGGGCCATATCCACGAACAGAAGGGCGCCCACGCCGTGGGCGATCGCCGCCAGCCGCTCGAAATCGAAGGTGCGCGGGTAGGCCGAGGCACCGGCTACGAGGACGCGCGGGCGGACCTCGCCTGCCTGGGCCTCCAGAGCGTCGTAGTCGATCCGTCCCGTTGCCTCCTCGACCCCGTAGGCGTGGACCTC
>JBDTOF010000365.1:0-2668 GCA_039933375.1 Chloroflexota bacterium | reverse complement strand
TTCGTCTTCGGTGAGCGAGAGCGTGGCGCTCGTCCAGGCTCCATTTGCCCGGCTCGATGCGACCGCCGCCTCGACAAACCGGACCCCGATCGCGCCGTCAAGCTCGTTCGGAAAGTCGAGCGCCAACGGGTCGGGGGTGCCCCCGGTCCGACGCGCGGCGATCGCTTCGGCGGCATCCGAGTAGATATTCGCGAAGCCCTCGTGGTACCCCTCCATGTGGCCTGCCACGATGCGGCTGGCACGACGTGCGGCGGGCAGCGTGCCTGGTCCGTTGGGCGTATAGACCTGGGCCGTGCCGTCGAGCGGCGTGCTGACAAGGCGAGTCGGCATCTCCTGGTTCCATTCGACGCTCCCGCGCGTGCCGGACACGCGAATCCGGAGGCAGTTCTCTACCCCGGCAGCGGTCTGGGTCACCCAGAACGTCCCCCGGGCACCACCATCGAACCGAAGCATCGCCGCACCGAAGTCATCGACCGGGCGCGTCGGCACGATATGGCCAACCTCGGCGGCGACCTCGGACACTTCGAGGCCGCTGATGAAACGCACGAGATGGTGGGCGTGCGTCCCGATGTCGCCCATGACCAGCGATGGGCCACCACGTGCGGGGTCATATCGCCAGGGAATGCCAACGGCAGGATCCGGGTCCACCTCGTCAGCCTTCCCGCCCTGGACGTACTCGACCTGGACCAGCCTGATCTCGCCGAGTTGGCCATCGGCGACCATCGCTCGTGCCTGGCGGACCATCGGATAGCCGGTGTAGTTGTGGGTCAGGCAGAACACCAGTCCCGTCTCGGCGACACGGCGGACGATATCGAGTGCCTCCGGGAGCGTGTTCGTCATCGGCTTGTCGCAGATGACGTCGAACCCTCGCTCGAGGGCGGCCATCGCGTAGCGGTGGTGACTGTCGTTCGGGGTCATGATCGCCACGACCTCCGCGCCATCGGCGCGGTCGCGTTCAAGGGCGAGCATCTCGAGGGCGTCGGCGTAGGTACGCGAGGGAGCGATGCCGTTGGCGACGCCGGCCGCGCGGGATCGGTCCGGATCGCTCGACATCACGCCCGCGACGAGGTCGTAGCGGCCGTCAAGCCGCGCGGCTGTCCGATGCATCGCCCCGATGAAGCTTCCCGGGCCGCCACCGATCACGGCCAGCCGCAGCGGGCGACCGAGAGCCGCCATAACGGGATTGCTGTCCATGTGCACCTTCCCTACGCCCCGGCCGGCATGCCGATGGCAAGGGTGGGATTCTAGCCGTCAACGCGGGCTGGGTCGCCACCTGCCGTGGGGCCGATGCCAGTGCCTACCCTGAAGCTGTGACGACGCCCTTGACGATGATCGGGAGTGTTGGGGCTGTGGCACCGGCGCGAGGCTCGAGCGTGAGAGCCAGGACGGCCCCGAGCCCGGCGATCTCGGACCGCGCCTCGAACTGCGATGTTCCCGTGGCGTCGACCACGAACCCTCCCAGCGGAATCGGTACACCACTCCCGCCGATGACCCAGGCCTCGTAGACCTGGCTGTCCGTCGTTGCCGCCAGGCCCTGCATCGCAAGGATGATGGACCCGTCCGATCCGACCGAGGCGATCCCACTGGGACCGGCACTGGCCAGATCCGAACTCAGAAGGACCGTTGACGAACCAGCCCTCACGGCGAGTGCGAGAACCGTGCTGACGCTGCGCTGATAGGCCTGCATGGATGCGAGATCGGCGCGCGCGCCCGACAGTTGGGTTTGCAGCGTGACGTTCCAGCCCGCCAGGGCGACGATCGCGATCACGGCGGCCATGCGCATGGCCCAGACCGGCCACGCCGTTGCCTGGGGCCGCTCACGCATCCCGCTGTTGCTGTTGGACCGGAGCAGGAGCGGTTTCGGGCTCGGCTCCCCGGCCGGGTCTGCCAGACCCAATCCGGTCACGGCCGCCTGCGGCGGTGCGCTCTGTGTCGTCGCTCGCGCCGCTTCGAGCAGGCGAACCCGCAACTCGGGCGACGGTTCGACAGGCTCGATCAGGTCCGCGAGGTACGGCACGACCCCGCCGAGGGAGGCGATCTCATGGTGCGCTTCGGGGCAACTTGCCAGGTGAGCCCGTACGGCGTCGGCTTCCTCCGGCGGCAGGGCGTCGAGAACGAACGCACCGGATCGCTCGAGGATGTCAGCGCAGGTCAGGATCATGAGCGCATCTCGCCGACATCTTCGGGCATCGCCTCGATGAGCGCCGCTCGCAGGGCCACGAGACCGAGCCGCATCCGCGACTTCACCGTCCCGAGCGGCGCTCCGACGTGATCGGCGATCTCGGTCTGACTCAGCCCGCTCCAATACGCGAGCTCGATGGCCTGTCGCTGGACGTCCGACAGGGTCGCCACCGCCTCCCGAACGATATGTGCGTCCATGCGCCCGGCAACTTCGGGCCACAGGTCCGGCGCGACGAGCTGGGTTGGCATCAGCTGGTCCGCCCCTGGCAACCCGGCGACCGGGCGCCGACGCCGGACCACGTCGATGGCCCGGTGATGGACGATCGACAGGAGCCACGTCTTCACGCTGCCCCGCCCCTCGGCATACCGATCCGCGTTTCGCCACACGCCGAGAAAGGCTTCCTGCACGACATCCTCGGCGAGTGTTGCGTCGCCGGTGATCCGAAGCGCAATCGCATAGGCCATCGCGCGATAGCGGTCATAGAGG
>JBDTOF010000364.1:0-2574 GCA_039933375.1 Chloroflexota bacterium | reverse complement strand
GCGTGGTGCGGGCTCCGGCTGTCGTGCGCGTAAACGAGGAGGTTTGCGTCGATGAGGATCATCGATGCATGGGTCCTTCCAACCGCTCGATGAGGCCCCAGATGTCATCGAGATCGACGGTTGCGCCAAGATCGAAGGGCGTCACCTCGAATGGAGCGGGAGCTCGCGCTGCCTCGACCTCAAGCCCCGCTCGGAGGGCTTCGTTGACGACAGCTCGGAAGGGACGCCCGGTCGAGCGCGTGACTCGCTGCAGGCGGGCCGCCACATCGTCATCGAGGGTCAGGGTCGTTCGCATTGGCACATCTTGAAGTCTCATCGTAAGGCATCATGATGTCAAGCCCGCTCTGACGAGGAGATCAGACCGCGCCGACCTGCCAGAGGTCATCGTCATCCCAGTCGTCATTCCCTCCCCAGGACAGCACGCCGTCCTGAAGGGCGAACGGATCGAGCATGAGCGGGTAGGTTGATCCCGACTCGAAGTCGACGACGATCTCCCCGGCGAGGCGCGGCGGGATCCCGGGAGCGAAGCTCAGGAGCGTGTCCCGGCACGGGGTGGCGAAGACCTGGTCACTGTCGCCGAAGAGCCGCCGCAACTCGTCCGGGACCAGGACGATCGACGATGCCCAGCCGGGTCGGTCCTTGATGAGTCGGAGCTGATAGCCGCTCATTGTCGCGGTCGTAACGACCCGTGGCTCGAGCTCCGCCGCCCAGCGACGGAGGTTGGCGGTGGCGACGTCGCAGATCTGTTCGGCGGTACACTCCCAGCGAGTCGCCACCTCTTCATCGATGAGCGGGAAGGCCGCCCCGAGGTCGATCGCGAAGGCGACTGCGATGCCCGGGTCCATCGCGACCCGGACCAGGCTCTCCCCCTCGGGGTCGATCATGGGACCCGCCAGCAGCGGCACCAGCCGTGTCCGCGCCCATTCCCACGGGACCGGCTTTGGCATTTGCCGTATGGCGCCGGCCGCGGCTCGATGCTCGCGGAGGATCTCAAGCACCCGACCAACACTGATCCCCATCGACAGCCGAACCTCTGACCCGCCGAGCCGCATTCGCATCCGTGCCAGCATGTCCGGCAACGCTCACCTGGTGGTTATCTGACGGGTATCACCGCTGTAGCTCAAGGCGGCGGGGTCCGGCGGCGGCGTCCGAGCTCCAGAGTGGTACCGTGCGCCCCGTGTCAGACGAACCGTTAGAGGTCCCGCCCGACGGCGAGCCCGATCAGCCCGCCGGGGCAGCAACCGCATCTTCCACCAGGGGACGTCAGCTCCGATGGGTCGCGCTGGACGGCATCGTGCCCGGCCTCGGGCATCTGCTGGCTGGCCGCCGACGCCTGGCGGCACTGTTCGGGATCCCGATTGTGCTCGCGGTCGTCGCGGTTGCCGTCATCGTGGCCGCTGTTCCGCTCGGCGTGCTCGCCGCTGGCGCACTCAATGCCTTTGCCATCCTCCTCGCGATCCAGGGCATGGTCCTGGTCTGGCGACTCCTGGCGGTTCTCGCCGGTCTGCGAGCGACCTCGAGACCGGACTGGACCCGAATCCAGAATCTCGGGGCCGTCGCGCTGGTCCTCGCCGTCGTCCTGCCGCAGGCCTATCTCGGGTACGTGACGAACGTCGCGCGCGAGGAGATCGATCGCGTCTTCTCCGGTCAACCCGGCGGCGCCTGGGTTCCGCCGCCGACGCCTGGCCCGAGCGAGACGCCCGTGCCGTCAGTGGTCGCCGCGGCGCCCTCCGCGTCGCCCGAGGTCGCCCGTCTCAATGTGCTCCTGATCGGTGTCGACAGCGGCGTCGGCCGCTCCACGTCACTGACCGACACGATGATCGTGGCGTCGCTCGATCCGGTGACGGAGACGGTCTCGATGGTCTCGATCCCTCGGGACATGGTGGACGTGCCGCTGCCCGACGGGACTGCGTACGCCCCGAAGATCAACGGCATCGATGCTGACGCACGCCACAACCCGTCGCGATTCCCGGGCTCGGACGGCTCCGGCCACGACGTCCTGATGGCGGCTGTGGGGACGCTCCTGGGCCTAAAGATCGACTACTACGCGCTCGTGAACCTCGGTGGGTTCGTCCGGGTGGTGGATATCCTCGGCGGAGTCGACGTGTCGGTCTCACGGGCACTGTGCGACCCGCGCTATTTCGAGTACGGGTTCTCCAGCGGGTTTTCGATCACGGCCGGGCTGCACCATCTGAACGGACAGCAGGCCCTGGCCTATGCCCGGATCCGCAAGTCGAGCGGCGAGTCGGACTTCACTCGCGCTGCACGGCAGCAGGAGGTTGTCTCCGGCCTCCGAGACGCGATCGTGAAGCGTGGATTCCTGAGCGACCCGGTCGCGCTCCTCCAGGCGCTGGGCCGGTCGCTGGAGACCAACGTTCCGCGTGATCTGCTGCCACAGCTTGCCGCAGTCATGAGCCGGGTGGACCGAACGAAAACGTATCGAGCCGTCATTCAGCATCCGCTCGTCAAGGCAGGCTTCGACGTTCGAGGATCGATCCAGATTCCTGACGTTCCTGGGATCCGGGCACTCGTCATGAAGCTCTTTCCTCCGAGCGGCACGTTGGCGGACGCTTC
>JBDTOF010000363.1:0-2740 GCA_039933375.1 Chloroflexota bacterium | reverse complement strand
GTTACGCTGGTGCCCCAGAGGAACACATGCCCAACGGTCGCAATGGACCCCGTCGCTCTGATGACCTGTCCGAGCTGGACAAACGGATCATCGAGCACCTTCAGGCGGACGGACGTCGTCCGTTCACCCAGATCGCATCGGAGATCGGCGTCTCCGAGGCGGCTGTTCGCGCGCGCACCAATCGCCTGATCGAGCGTGGGATCCTCCAGATCGTCGGCGTGGCCGACCCAGAAAAGCTAGGCTTCCAGCAGGCGCTGATCGGGATCCGCTGCGAGCCCGGCCGGATGATCGCGGTTGCCGACGCGCTCGCGGCCCTGCCCGAGGTGGACTACGTCGTGGTCACGACCGGGCGCTTCGACATCCTCATCGAGGTGGTGTCCCCGGACAACGAGGGACTCCTGCGCTTCCTGACGGACGGACTTCAGGCCATTGAGGGCGTCCGCGATACCGAGACGTTCACCTATCTCCGGCTCGTGAAGCAGACCTATCAGTTCGGGACTCGCTGATCGTGGTGCTGACGGATGACCTGATGCGCGCCGCCCTGGCCGGGCTGGTTGCCACCGCCGTCGTGCTGGTGGGATTTCTCCTGGTGACCGGGGTTCCCCGGTTCGTAAAGGTCGCGTCGGTGCAGTCGGACCCCGCCGATGCCACTCCAATGGATCCGGGCGCACTCCTGGGAGGCCTGCTCGATGGGCAGGATGGCGAGTCCTCCATCTACGACGAGATGGTCCGGATTGCGTCCTGGGCCTTCATCCTCTCGACGGCGGCGATCGTCGGGTGGAGCGGCCTGTGGCCCGACACGAGCCCGCAGATCTTCCTCCTGCTCGTGGTCGCGGGCCTATTCATTGTTCTCGTTCATGACCTCGTGCCGCCCTCGTTCCTTGGTGCGGCTCGATACGCTCTCGAGGGAGTCGCGGCGATCGCGGTCGGCGGCATCCTGCTGTATCTGACGGGTGGGCAGGCCAGCCCCTTCTTCTTCACCTTCCCGCTCATCGTCGGGACCGCGTCGCTGGTGGTCAGACCACGAGCCACGTTCTTTCTGGCCGTCGCGGGGGTGATCACCTATGTGGTTGCCGCGTACTACGGACGCGAGTCTGCAACCATCGCGGAGGTTGCCGCCAGCGCGGTCAACATCACGGCCCTGGTGCTCCTGGGTTACGCGGGATCGGTGATCGGGCGTGAGCAACGACGCTCCCGTGACGCGGCCATCCGGTTCTCGGCTGCGGACCCGCTGACAGGCCTGTTCAACCGAACCCTGTTCTTCGCAGCGCTGGAGCGGGAACTGGCGCGGAGCGCTCGATCCGGTCGCGGGTTCTGCCTGCTGATGATGGATCTCGACGAACTGAAGGCGATCAATGACCGAGGTGGACACCATGCCGGCGATCTCGCGCTCCAGGCCATCGCAGACCGGATCCTGGCTGGCGTTCGAAAGATCGACGTGGCCGCTCGATATGGAGGCGACGAGTTCGTGGCCCTCCTCCCGGAAACGGATCCGACCGGAGGCTGGATCCTGGCCGAAAAGCTGCGTCTGAGCATCGCCTCGCTCCAGCTGCCGGGCCTGACCAGCAGTCCAACCGTGTCCATCGGCGTGGTTTCCTACCCGCGAGACGGCGAGACGGTGGACGCCCTGATGATCAAGGCGGACCAGGCCATGTACGTATCCAAGCGAACGGGCAGGAACCGCGTCGCCGGGCCACTGTCCGGGCTCGCTGCCGGCGGTGATGCGTCGCTCGATCCCATGGCTCCATCCGGGGTATCCGGCCTCCCGGTGTAGCATCCCGGGCATGACCAGCGACGCTCGGCGCAACGGCCGCGACGGGACCCTCCGAACCGACCCAGACGCGAGCTCGAGCGATCCCGCCGGCCAGGACCGCGAACTTGGCTTCTCAACCCGTGCGATCCGGGCAGCGTCACACGCGCCGGAAGTTCGGCAGCGTCCATCGAGCGTTCCGATCTACCAGACCGCGACCTTCGCGGCGGTCGATGCCGACGAGCTGGCCATGGTCTTGGCCGACGGGCACGCCGGCTTCGCCTACAGCCGGCTGTCGAATCCCACGACCAGCGCACTTGGAGAGGCCTACGCGGAGCTTGCCGGGGCCGAGGCGGGGCTTGCGCTCGCGTCCGGCATGGGTGCCATTCACGCAACCTGCGCCTCGATCCTGCGCGCCGGCGATCGGGTCGTCGCGCCCCTCGCTGCCTATGGCTCCACGCGAAACCAGCTGACCGGCTACTTCGGTCGGTTCGGGGTCGAGGTCGATCTCGTCGACATGACGGACCTCGATGCCGTCGCCGGTGCTCTCGGGGAGCGACCGGCCCGCCTGGTGTACGCGGAGACATCGGCCAATCCGACGACGTTCCTCACCGATCATGCGGCGGTGGCCCGACTCGCCCACGATGCGGGCGCCCGCTATGTCGTGGACAACACGTTCGCCTCGACCTACGTCTGCCGGCCACTGCTGCTGGGGGCCGACCTCGTCATCGAATCTGCCACCAAGTACATCGGTGGGCACAGCGACCTGATGGCCGGCGTCGTGGCAGGTTCGGCCGACCTGATCGATGGAGTACGGCGCGTCCAGATCGACACGGGGGCTACGCTTGCCCCGATCGAGGCATTCCTGGCGCTGCGCGGACTCCTGACACTTGCCGTGCGGATGGATCGTCATGGCGCCAGCGCGCTCGCACTCGCGACCTGGCTGGAAGAGCAGGACGGCGTCGTTCGAGTCCTCTACCCGGGCCTGTC
>JBDTOF010000362.1:0-1882 GCA_039933375.1 Chloroflexota bacterium | reverse complement strand
TCGGATTGGCATCCGGAAACCGGTTGATCGCACTGATCTCGACGCCGGTCAGTCGAGCGGCGCCGTCCTTGGACTCACGCGGCGGCTTCGGTGGGTCGCTGGCTGCCATCATCTCAACCCTAGCCCACCCGTCAAATGCCGCTCGAACGTGACGAACGCCACTGGTGCAGGCGGGTTCGCGTGCCCGAGGATGATGGTGATGGCCTGGTAGCGGAGTGGGATGGAGTTGACGCGAGGAATGTTCGCCGATCGACAGGACGCTGGACGCCGTCTTGCCGAGCGGCTCGGGCCGTACGCGAACTCCGGGGCCGTCTCTTCTCAGGGTCCCGTGGTCGTCGGCCTGCCGCGCGGGGGTGTGGTGGTCGCGGCCGAAGTGGCGAGGGAGCTCCGAGCGCCGTTGGACATCCTCGTGGTTCGGAAGCTGGGCTGCCCATGGCAGCCCGAACTTGGTATCGGGGCCATCGCCGAAGGCGACATCCGGGTCCTGAACCGGGACCTGGTCGGTGAGCTGGGCCTTTCCGCGGGGGAGGTGGACGCCGTCACCGCCAATGAGCGAGCGGAGCTCGAGCGGCGCGTCGCGACGTACCGACAGGGGCGACCGCGCGAGCCAGTCCGTGGTCGGCTGGTCATCGTCATCGACGACGGACTTGCGACCGGCTACACGGCCCGCGCGGCGATCGCATCACTCCGGGCCGGGGGCGCACGGCGCGTGATCCTCGCCGTGCCGGTCGCACCAGCCTCGAGCGTGGCCGAGTTCGGGAGCGTCGCCGATCACGTGGTCGTGGCCGAGCCTGCGAAGCACCTGCTCGCTGTCGGCGCGTTCTACGGTGACTTCCGCCAGACCCCCGATGCCGAGGTGATCGAGCTGGTCAGGGCATCTGCCCGGGCGCGAGCAGGGGCCGCTCCGCCCGGCTGACGAATCAGCGGAGGAGCCCTGGTCCATGCCCCTCCGGGCCGCGGGGTGCGCGCCAAGCCCCGGGTGCGCGCCAAGCCCAGACCGGACTGGCAGTCCGCAATTTCGGCTCGATGTGTCACGGAACGGACTCCTGGACCGACTTCTGACCCGAACGACCATCACTGCGGGTGTTTCGTGTCGGTTTCCGGACTGGGAGGCCGCTCTCGGACAATCCCGGCCAATTTCGTGGACTGCTGGACCGATTCCGCCATCGCACACCGGGCTGCACCACAGCACGCCGCGTCCGCTGCCGCGTGGCTCATGCGGCTCCTCGTCAACGCGATGGAGAAGCGGGATACTTGGCGGCACGGATGGCCCGCTGCTCATCGCCCGCCGATCACCCATTGCCGGTCGTCCCCGCCGTCGTCCCCACCGCCGCATCCGAGGCACCCGTCATGTCCGACCCCGCCGTCGAATCCCTGACCCGATTCCTGGCTCGATTCAGCGCCGGCGACACCGCTGCAGTCCGGGATGCCATCGCGCCTGCCTTCTTCACGTACATTCCTGTCGCCGATGAACCGACCGCCACCGACATCTTCGAGCAGTTTCTTACGGAATTCCGGACTGCCGCACCGGACCTCGCGATCGAGATTCCGGATCTCCATCGGAGCGAGGGTGGGCTGCTCGAAGGTACGGCGGAGGTCACCGGAACCCGGAGCGGACCCCTGTGGGGCGTCCCGCCAACGGGCCGGTCGCATCGGTTCGAGATCCCGGTCACCGTTCGTGAGATCGACGGACGTTACGCGCTGAATATCACCCTCGCGGTGCCGCAGGTGCTGACCATCTTCCGGGATCTCGAACTCGTGAATCCGCCTGACCAGATGCATCTGCCGCCTCGGCACCCGACGACAATGCCCGATTTCATCATCAAGGTGCTCTTCGATGGGCAGGTAGCCGATAAGCCGTGCCAGCACGTTGACGAGGCCA
>JBDTOF010000361.1:0-4815 GCA_039933375.1 Chloroflexota bacterium | reverse complement strand
TGCTACGGCTACCACTTCGACGGCTACTGGCAGGACGTCGGGACCATCCAGTCCTACTGGGAAGCCAACATGGCGCTCCTCGTGGATGACCCGGAACTCGACCTCTACGACAAGGATTGGGTTATCCATACCAAATCGGAGGAGCGGGCCCCGGCCAAGCTTGGGCCCACGGCCCAGGTCCATCGGAGCCTGATCAGCCACGGATGCGTGATCGACGGCATGGTCGTCAACAGTGTCCTGTCGCCCGGAGTCCGGGTTGGAGTCGGCGCCGTGATCCGGGATTCGATCGTCATGTTCGACTCCGTGATCGGCTCGCGGGCGGTCATCGACCGGGCGATCCTGGACAAGGAGGTCACGGTTGGCGCGGGGGCGATCGTGGGCGAGGGACCGGACGATCCACCCAACAAGGCGGAACCAACCCGCCTCAACACCGGGATCACGGTCGTCGGCAAGCAAAGCGTGATCCCGCGCGGCGCCCGGATTGGCCGGAATGTTCGCATCGGCGGAAACGTCCGCGCGTCGGACTTCATTCGGAAGGTGGTCCCGACGGGTGGATCCGTGGATGCGAAGTCGCCTCCCCCGGCGACCGGGCGGCGCGCTGTCGGAGGACGCCTGGACGGCAAGGCTCCAGCGTCGACGCCGGAGCCGAAGGCGCGCGGCGCCGCCGGATAGACTGCGGCCGTGCCCGATACAACGCGTGTCACCTCGGCGGCCGATCTCGCCGCCTGGCTCGATGATCTCTCGATCGTTGCCGGTTCGCCTTCCGTCCGCGACGGGGTCGTGGCCTGGGATGTCGTCCTCGATGGTCGGCGGCGGCGCGATCTCCGGGTCACGCTGATCCTGGATCCAGCCACCGGCCTCATCATCTGGGCCCACCTCGCTCCTCCGATTGGCGACGGGCTGCGCAAGGCATACCGGACCCTCCTGATCTGGAACGACGAGTACCCCCTCGCCAAGTTCTCGCTCGCGGATGACGGGCGGCCAATCCTCTCGGTCGAGTTGCCGATGCGCTGGCTGGATGCCGACGAGCTGGGCCTGGCCCTCACCCGCGTCGTGGGGATCGCCGACCAGGTCTTCGACGGGACTCGGCCATGGGTCTGGATCGGCGGCCGGGTGCCCACCAGCTATGGCCGGGGCGAATCACGGTCGGATGTCCTCCTGGCGCGATTTGCCGGCCGGCTTCCGGAGCTGTTCGAGGAGTGATCGGTCTGGCTCGCGCTCGGACGGTCGTCGCGAGCGGTCTCCTGGCGGTGCTCGTACTGGCCTCGGGAGGGGCTGGAGCGCCAACGGCGTTTGCCGCATCCAACCCGGTGAAGCTCGTCGGCCAGACGACCTATGCAGTCCGGCCCGACGAACATCGGCTGGCCGTCACGATCCAGATCACGGCAACCAGCCTCCTCCGGGACACGACGACGCGACGCTTCTACGTCGATCGGGCGTACCTGGCGGTCTACCCCGCGGCCACGAACTTCAGGCTCGCGGGCTCGTCCGGCAAACCCGTCGTTTCGGTCAGTTCGCGGTCGGCGACGAACCTCGTCCTGCTCCTGAAGTTCGGCTCGCGACTCGGATCCGGGAAATCCACGGTCCTGACCCTGACCTTCGATATCGAGGACCCGGGTGGCGCACCGGACCGGTCGCTGCGGATCTCGCCGTCGCTCTTGTCGTTCCCCGTCTGGGCCTACGGCAGTCCAGGGGTGCCGGGTTCGGCCGTGCGCGTCGAGATGCCTGGGGAGTACGTGGCCTCGATCGGACGTGGACCCCTTGAGGGCCCCGTCACCGCTGCCAACGGAACGGTCTCCTACACGAGCGGAACCCTGGCGTCGCCCACCGCCTTCGTGGCCGAGGTCCTGGCCGATCGCCCCGGCGTTCTGACTGACGACCTGGTGCCGGTGAGCATGCCCGGCGGCACGATCGAACTTCGGATCCGCGCCTGGCCGGACGATCCGGATTGGCAGACGCGGGTGAGCGATCTGCTTGAACGCGCCCTACCGATCCTCGGGTCGCGGATCGGGTTGCCCTGGCCGACGGCTGCACCGCTCGAAGTGCGCGAGACGATCGCTCGCGACGAGAACGGGGCCGCGAGCATTGCCGGCCGGGATAATGCGGCGGTCTTCGATCCGGCAGCGTCACGCCTCGATGTGCCGTTCACCGCAGACGCCTCGGCCATTGTCCATGGGGTCGCCCACGCTTGGTTCACCGCCGAGCTCATCGCTGATCGGTGGATTGCCGACGGCTTCGCGCTGCTCTATGCCGAGCTGACCGGCGCCGCGATCGACGTTCCGGTGACCTCCCCGACGTCCGGCGAGGCAACGCCGGTCCCGCTGAACGCGTGGGTGGTCGGCAGTCCCGAGGACGACTACGGCTACGGAGTGGCCCTGCTCGTGGCACGGGAGATTGCAGCCACGGCCGGGGACGTCGCACTTCAGCAGGTCTGGAACGACGCGGCGGCTGGGGTATCGGCCTATCAGCCCACCCCGGTGGCTGGCGCGTCGGCGGCAGCCCTCGAGCACGGAGCCGGCCGGCTTGATTGGCGCTCACTGCTGGACCTGCTGGAGGCCCGAACCGGGATGTCGTTCGAGGGACTCTGGCGCGGCCGGGTGATCCGGTGGACCGATGGGGGCCTCCTCGACGCCCGCCAGGCGGCCCGCGGGTTGTACCGCGAGACGACGGCAGCGGCAGGGTCGTGGGTGCTGCCGCGCCGCATCCGTGACGAAATGACCGCCTGGCAGTTCAACGTCGCGATCGCTGACCTCCTCCAGGCGGCGGACGTCCTCGGCCAGCGGGATGACATCGAGGAGGCGGCCGTCGCGGTCGGCCTCGCTCCACCCGTCGCGCTTCGGGAGGCATTCGAGGGCACCGAGGGGCTGGATGCCGCCGCGGCGGAGGCGGTCACCGAGCGAGCGGTCATTGGAGCGTTCGCGGAGATCCTCGACGCGCGGCCGCAGGACCCGGGGCTGGTCACGAAGGTCGGCCTCTTCGGCGAGGACCCCGACGCGGAGATCGCGGCTGCGCGAACGGCGTTTGCCGTCGGCGATCTCGATGCGACCGTTCGCCATGCCGAAACGGCGAAAGCGATCTGGGCCGGGGCGCCCGACCTCGGTCGAGAGCGTGTTGCCAGCGCTATCGGGCTCGCGATAGCCGTGCTCCTGCTGCTCTGGCTGGTCGTCAGCCGGATCGCTCGCTGGCGGCGAGGGCGGACCGGACGGATGGCATGACCCGGGACCGAGCCAGAGACCCCGAAGACCGTGCGCTACACTCGCCGCCGGTCTGCCAGCGGCTGCCACAGGCAAGCCGACCAACGGTACGGCTCACGGAGGATCGATCCACGGTGCTGGGAACCGGGAATCTGCTTTGCGACCAGTGGCGTCGCGCCGACTGATGCGCATCAAGCGGACGCGCCCCTCGGTCGAGATCCTGTCCGGCGATTCGGCCGACGTCTACTTCGCTCGTGCGGAGCGGATCCTCGAGCGTGAGGGCCTCGATCCCCTGGTGGTGATGGAGGTGTTCGCTCGGGAGCAGGCGGTGCTGTGCGGGATCGATGAGGCCAAGACCCTGCTTGGCACGGTCCTCGCCGATGCGAATCCATCCGAGACGGTCGTCGAGGCCCTCGACGACGGCGATGAGATCGCGCCGAAGGAAATCGTGCTGCGGATCGCAGGCCGGTACCGCGTCTTCGGGCTGTACGAGACGGCAATCCTCGGCATGCTGGCCCAGTCGACGGGATGGGCGACGGCAGCTCGCGAAGTCGTCAACGTCGCGGCGCCCGAGCCCGTCATCTCGTTCGGGGCGCGGCACGTGCATCCGGACATCGTTGACGTTCTGGACTACGCGGCCATCGTCGGCGGCTGCGTCGGCGCATCGACTCCGGCAGGCGCCCGGCTGGCGGGCCTCAACCCGACCGGCACGATGCCGCACTCACTGGTCCTCATCATCGGTGACACCGTCGAGGCGGCGTTGGCCTTCGATCGGGACATGGAGCCCGACGTACCGCGGATCGTCCTGGTCGATACCTTCAGGGACGAGGCCGAAGAGGCGCTGCGTGTCGCCGACGCGCTCGGCGGCCGGCTGTACGGAATCCGGCTCGATACCCCTGCAGAACGGGGACGGGTCACGGCCGATCTCGTGACCGAGATCCGGGCGCGGCTGGACCAGGCCGGACACGGAGCGGTGAAGATCGTGGTCTCGGGTGGCTTGACGCCGGACCGGATCCGCTACTTCAAGGAGGCGGGGGCGCAAGTCGACTCATTCGCCGTCGGTTCGTACATCAGCGGGGCCACGCCGATCGATTTCACGGCTGATCTCAAGGAGATCGACGGCCGGGTCATCGCCAAGCGCGGCCGGATCCCGGGTCGGACCGACAGTCCGCGACTGCGCCGGATCGAGCTCTCGGACTGGGTCGGCGGCTGAGGCAGCGAACCCGACGGATCAGGCTTTGCGGCCCTCGAGAATCCGGGCCAGCCAGAAGAGCCCGACCAGCGACTTCGCATCGGCGATCTCTCCACGCTCGGCCATCGCCACGGCATCGCGCCAGGGCAGGCGCTCCAGTTCCAGGCGCTCATCCTCATCGGGCCCGAGGCGATCCTCGTGGGCCGGCCGCAGGTCTCGCGCCAGGTAGAGATGCATCAACTCGGTCGCGAAGCCGGGCGCCGTCCAGAACGCGCCGAGGTGCTGCCATGAAGCCGCGCGGAAACCGGTCTCCTCCTCGAGTTCGCGAGGAGCCGCGAGATCCGGGTCCTCGATCCTTCCGTCTGCGCCGCGATCCAGCGTCCCGGCTGGGATCTCGAGCAGCGTCCGTTCCGCCGCAAGGCGGAACTG
>JBDTOF010000360.1:0-5710 GCA_039933375.1 Chloroflexota bacterium | reverse complement strand
TCGCCGTTGGCGCGATTGAGTGGCTGAGCGACACAGCCCTCGATGAGATCCTGCCGTTTCCGGGCGACACGATCGTTGTGGTCCTGATCGTCGGGGCACTGGCATTCGTCTTTTCGAACCTGACGTTCCGGCGCATCGACGCCCTCGCTGGCCAGCTGGAGCAGCGAAACCAGGAGCTCCACCGTAGAAACGCAACGGTCCGGGCGCTCCATCGCGTCAGTCTCGTGGTCACATCCACGCAGGAGCTGTCCAGCATCTTCCAGGCTGTTGTCGATCAGGCACGGTCGCTGCTCCATGCCGATCTCGCTGTACTGCTGCTCGATGGTGGTGGCGGGGAACTGAAGATCGGTGCAGCGAGCGGTGACCGCGGTTTGATCGGGTATGCGGCCATCACCGGAGGGGACGAAGCGCCGCCGCCGCTGGACCCTGAAGTCGCGAAATCTCGGCTCGAGTCGCCGCTCCAGCGAGCCGGCATGACGATCGGGAGCCTGGTGATCGGATCGCGGGCCGAGCGTGTCTACGGCGCCGACGAGGTCGAAATCGTCTCGTCGCTGGCCAGTCAGGCCGCGGTGGCCTTCGAGAACGCGCGCCTCCAAGACCGTTTACGGGAGCTGGCGGTCGTCGCGGAGCGCGAGCGCATCGCCCGGGAGATGCACGATGGCCTCGCCCAGGTCCTCGGCTATGTCAACACCAAGTCACTGGCAGCGGAGCACCTACTGGATGACGGGCGTGTCGATGATGCGCGCGTTCAGATCCGCGAGCTCGCCACGGCGGCTCGTTCGATCTACGTCGACGTTCGTGAGGCCATCCTCGGATTGCGGAGCGTCATCGAACCGGGCGTTGGACTGGTCCCCGCTGTTGAGACCTACGTCGCTCGGTTTGCTGAGGCATCCAAGCTGGTGATACAACTCCAAGCCTCGGAGGGGGCTCGAACCGCCGTCCTGCCACCATCCGTCGAGGACCAGATCTTCAGGATCCTCCAGGAGTCGTTGACCAATGTCCGCAAGCACGCAGAGGCCCGGCGCGTCGTGGTGGAATTCGACACGCACGGTGATGTGTTTGTGCTCCGAGTCACGGACGACGGCCGCGGGATGGTGACGCCACAAGCGTTGTCCAGTGACTGGCCGCGGTATGGAGTTGCCGCGATGAAGGAGCGGTCAGCCTCGATCAGTGGGTCAATCACGTGGACGGCTCGGACCGGCGGCGGCACCGTCGTCGACCTCGATGTTCCAATCACGCTTGCGCCGGTGGCAGCAGCGCCGCCCACGGAAGACGATGCCCCCACCATGGGCGGATGATGTACTGATGCGGATCCTTCTCGCAGACGACCACGCGCTGTTCCGAGACGGCCTTGCGTCTCTGCTCGGAGCGTGGGGCCATGAGGTCGTCGGGCTCGTGTCCGACGGTTCCGAGGCCATCGAGGCGGCAATCCGGCTACAACCGGACCTCATCCTCATGGACGTTCGTATGCCGGTCGTGTCTGGTCTCGACGCAACGCGGGTGATCGGTGAGCGGCTGCCCGCGGTCGCGATCGTGATGCTTACGGTGAGTGAGGACGAGGGGGATCTCTTCGACGCAATCAAGGCCGGTGCGCGAGGCTATCTGTTCAAGAGCCTTGAGGCCGTGCAGCTGAAAGGGATGATCGCCGCGGTCCAGCGCGGCGAGGCTGCAATCACGCCGGCCACCGCGGCTCGGATCCTCGCGGAGTGGTCACATGCCTCACCGGACGCTGACAAGGGCGTGGCGGGTGATCGCCTGACAGCGCGGGAGCTGGAGGTCCTGCACCTCGTGACTGACGGCCTTCGAAACAAGGAGATTGCTGCCAAGCTCGGGATCACCGAGAACACGGCGAAATTCCATCTGAGAAACATCCTGGACAAGTTGCACGCCGGGAGCCGAACCGAGCTGGCAGCCCGCGCGGTCCGCGAGGGCCTCGTCTGAGGTTTCTCACCAGCTCGACACGGGTGTAACGGTTCGGGCCCACCGCGCGAGCGCCCGTGCCAGATGTCCCCCTGTTGCCGGGCCGAACGGCCCCCCGGGCCTACCCAGTTAGGGAGGTCGTCCTGCCCTCCCGATGAGGGTCGCCCAAATCGCAGGCAGCCTCGATGCTGGGAGCACATACCTTAAGCGGAGGCGCGCCATGGGCTACCGCATCGAGATCGACCAGTCGAACTGTTTCAATTGCGGCGTTTGCATGGACGTCTGTCCGGTCGAGGCGCTCGACATGAGCCGGCCGGCGTTCCCGGGAGTTGAGTCCGGTCTCGGTGAGGGAGCGGCCGCGCCGTGGATGATGGAGCACCCAGTCCAGGTCGGCGAATGCATCGGCTGCAGCATCTGCATCCGCGAATGCCCTGTTGCGGTCATGACTCTGCGGGCCGATGCAGGCCAGACGACTCTTGCCGGCCGCCAGGGCCCGATCAACCGGCCGCCATCCGGTGAGCCGGGCTGGATCCCGCTCTCCGCCGTCACGACCGAGTCGCTCAAGCCCGTTCACGTTTCGCCGTGGGGTGATCTGTTCCAGTGGCAGACGGCCGAACGTCCAGCGGCCTGGCAGGTCTGGCGTCCGATGGTCTCGGACGAGCCGGCAAACCCGAAGGCTCCCTGCCAGGTTGCATGTCCCGCTGGTACGGACGCAGGCCGATACGTCGGGCTCATCGCCGAGGGTCGGTACGACGACGCCTACGCCGTCGCTGCGGAGGTCAATCCGTTCCCGTCTATCTGCGGTTGGATTTGCACCGCGCCCTGTGAGGCAGCCTGCCGCCGGGGCACACTCGACGAGCCAGTTTCGATTCGCACACTGAAGCGGTTCGCCGCCGAGTACGGCCACCTTCCGGCCGTCCCGAAGCCGGAGATCGCCAGGACGGACCGGGTCGCCATCGTCGGTGGTGGGCCGGCCGGAATGTCAGCTGCGTATTACCTGGTCCGCCTCGGGTACCCGGTGACCGTTTTCGAGGCGATGCCCGTGCCCGGCGGCATGATGGCGATCGGGATCCCCGAGTATCGCCTGCCGCGCGAAGTCCTCCAGGAAGAGATCAAGAGGATCGTTGCGCTCGGCGTCGAGCTCAAGCTTGATCAGGCGATGGGCCGCGACTTCACCCTTGGCGACCTCGAGGGTCGCGGTTACCGCGCCGTGTTCCTTGCCACGGGTGCGTCAAAAAGCCGCCGCCTCGGCGTCCCCGGTGACAACCTTGAGGGTGTCGTTCCAGCAACCTACTTCCTCAAGGAGGTCAACCTGGGCGAGAAACCTCGACTCCACGGGCCGGTCGTCGTCGTCGGAGGCGGCAGCACTGCCCTGGATGCTGCGCGGTCGGCCTGGCGGAGCGACGCCGAGTCGGTGACGATCGTCTACCGCCGCGGCCGAGCCGAGATGCCCGCCCAGCGAGAGGAGATCGAGGCCGCCGAGCGAGAAGGGATCCTGATCCGGACTGGCCTCGCCCCGACCGAGGTTGTCGGACGTGACGGCATCGTCGTGGGTGTCCGCTGTGAAGAGCAGCGCCCGACGGCCGGAACCGATGGTGGGCGAACCGCGTGGGAAGCCGTTCGTGGATCAAAGCACGAGATCCCGGCCAATACGATCCTCGTCGCCATCGGGGAAGAGCCAGATCCGTCGATCCTTCCAGAAGGTGCAGGGATCGAGGTCAGCGGCTGGGCCGGCATCGTCGCCGACCCAAGGACGATGGCCACCGGGCGGGCCGGAATCTTCGCCGGAGGCGATGTCGTATCCGGCCCGAAGACCATCATCGATGCGGTCGCGGCCGGACGACGGGCCGCCGCGTCCATCCACGAATACTTGGCAGGCGTGCAGCACGGCGAGGCGGAGATCTTCGCCACGGTCCGGTACGCGACCCCACCGGAACTTCAACTCACCCTCGACATCGCCCCGAGGCCCCGGGCGCATCCGCCTTTGCCGATCGTCCAGCCAGGTTCGTTCATCGCGACCCAGGTCGGATTCGACGAAGCCAATGCCCGCGCCGAGGCGGCGCGGTGTTTCCGCTGCGATGCGGTCTATGCGTGCCCGGCCGTCGAAGTCACGGCCGGGCGCGGTCCTCGAGACCGAATTCCTCTCCACGCAATGGAGTCCGAGGCAGTAGCCGGACTTGGCATCGGCGCCAGCACGACAGGAGGTATCGGATGACACCAGACGACGTTCGAGCGTTCTTCGAATTCGGCGAGATGTTCGTCGAGGAAACCATCGCGGCTGCGTTGGTTGTCCTGTGGGTCGTGGTCCTTGCGCTCCACCTAGGGCGCTCGTACATGGTCCGCAGCACCGGGAAGTTCACCCTCCGCCTGGGCGCCGATCTCTGGTGGATCATCTATGTGGCGTTGCGCGACCTGCTTCTGGTCCAGGTGTTCCTGGGCAGCTTCATGTTCTTCTACCCGGATGTCATGACCATGACGGCCCTCGAGCTTCCACTGACGGGTGGCCTGGCGGCGGTTTGTGCCTTCGCTGCCATGCTGATCAAGCTCACGACACGCGGAGATGCGGACGTCAACGGCTACCGGTGGCAGGTGATCCTGATCGGGCTCGGAGCCACCCTGTACATCGTGCCGTACATCCTGGGCTCACAGATGACTCGGTTGAGCGGCGGGATCGTCGACCGGGTGATGCCATTCCTGGTCGCGCAGAAGAACCCCGAGGTGGCGGTTCCGCTCGCCTTTGTCTCCGCTGCCCTCGTCGGCGTGATGGGGATCATCGCCGTGATCTACAACCTTCGCCAGTCCGGCCAGGGCCGGCCCAAGGCCAGCTAGGAGCTCATCATGGACATGAAAGACGATCTCTCCGTCGCCCTGACGAACGGGGCAGAGGGCTGGATGGTCCTCTCGGTCGCGGCAGTCCTGCCGATGCTTTGGTCCTTCACCCTGGTCCTCCACTTCGCGCGGCCGTACATCATCAGGTTCCTGCAGACGCTGACGCTGCGGTTTGGCGGCGACGTCTGGTGGCTGTCGTACGTGCTCATCCGGGACGCGCTGCTGATGGTCACGTTCGGGCTGAGCATCATCTTCCTGATGCCGAACCTGTATCTCACCGGTGACGGCCTTCCGATCACCGCCCCGATTGCGACGCTCCTCCTGTTCTGGGCGCTCGTCGTGAAGCTGATCCGGGACATGGACGACGACCCGAAGATCTTCCAGTGGGTGAGCGGGCTGTTGATCGCCGCCTCCGTCCTGTACATCGTTCCCCAGGTGTACGGCATGGAGGGCGCCGACCAGGAGGTCCTCGGATCCCTTCCGGGCATGATGATCAGCGTCGAAAACATGGATCTGGCCCGCCCGATCCTGTGGCTAAGCCTCGCCCTGTTTGCGCTCACCGGTGGCGCGATCTTTGTCCGGTTCCTCGTCCGACTTGGACAACCGATCGAGGGAACGGCGAGGAGCGAGCCAACCCAGTAGCGAACCTCGTCATCCAGAGACAGCACGAATACCGAACGCCACCCGCTTCCCTTCGTGGGTGGCGTTTCGGCGTCCGGCTCGGAGACCGCGGGGGAGTGACCTGAACGCCTGTTCGGTTTGGTGTGGTTCCGCTACAATGATTGGGTGCCCCTCGATCGGATCGTGGTTCGCGGCGCGCGCGAACATAACCTCAAGAACGTCACCCTCGAGTTTCCGCGCGACCGCCTGGTCGTGATCACCGGCCTGTCCGGGAGCGGCAAGTCGAGCCTCGCCTTCGACACGATCTACGCCGAGGGCCAGCGCCGCTACGTCGAGAGCC
>JBDTOF010000359.1:0-3090 GCA_039933375.1 Chloroflexota bacterium | reverse complement strand
CCATCTTTCTCCTCGATCCCCTGGACCTCGGTCTCGCGATCGCGGGCGCGACAGGTGCGGCGTTGCTCGCGGCAATGATCGGGCGGAGGATCATCGCCGGCGCTGCATTGCGTGGGCTGCGCGCCCCGGTCGCGGCCTACCTCGGTGCCATATCCCTGATGGCGATCGCTGCGACCGCGAGTGGGTCGGCCATCGCGGCGCTGGGTGCCTGGCTGTTCGTGGCCTCGGACGCGCGGCTCGGCTGGAGTCGATTCGTCACGCCGGGCCACTCATCCCAGGGCCTCGCCCGGCTGTGGGTCATGGTTCCGTACCACCTGGCGCAGATACTGCTGACCTTGGCCATCCTGCTCGGTCAGGCATCATGAGGCGATGACGAACCCCACACCACTCTGGCAGCGCCGATTCCTCGCCCCGATCATCGGTTTCCCAACCTGGTCGCGTCACGCCCCGGACCGGATCGTCTACGTCTCGTCCGAGAGCGGCATCTACCAGCTCCACAGCTGGGACCGGGCGACTGGCGAACGACGCCAGATCACGTCCGAGCCCGTCGGCCTCGTGTCTGGAGAGGTCAGCGCGGACGGCGAGTGGGTGCTCTGGCACCAAGACACCACGGGGTCGGAGGCGGGCGAGTGGGTCACCGCGCCCTTCAGTGGCGGGGCCGCGGAGCCACTCGCCGACGGATTTCCGGTGGGCTGGGACCAGGGTCTGGCGCCGGGCGTGCTCCGGACGGTCGCGGCCATCAGCACCCAGGACGCCTTTGGTGTCTACGTCGCCGAGCGCGACGCGGCGGGCCGGTCCCTGGCCATCAGCGCCGAAGCGATCTCCCTGGGCGGCGCCGGTGCCTGGGGTGGCCCGGAGTTGGGCGGCCTGTCGGCCGACGAAACCCTCGTTGCCATCGAGCATGGAGAGCACGGTGATCTGATCCATCCCGCCCTGCGGGTCCTCGATGCACGAACGGGGGCCGTGGTCGGCGATCTCCAGGATGTGGGGCGGAGCCTGTCGGCCCAGGCATGGTCGCCGATTCCGGGCGACCGGCGACTCGCAATCGGGCACGAGCGCCACGAGGAAGAAGCGGTCGCCATCTGGGATCTCGCCGACGGAACCGTCACCGAGATCGAGCTCCCCTGGACGCACCCGACCGATGTCGCCGACTGGTGGCCAGATGCGAGCGCGCTGCTACTGGTGGAACTGGACAACGGACGACATCGACTTCACCGATACGACCTGGCGGACGGCCGGATCACGACACTTCTGACTCGTCCGGGCTCACTGACGGGGGCCAGGGTTCGGCCCGACGGGGCTGTCTGGTATCGCGTCCAGGCCGGGGAGCACCCGGGGGTCATCCTTGAGGTCGGGCAGGACGAGCCACTCCTCGACATCGGCATCGCGCCCGCGGGCCGACCGTTCATTCCGTGGTCGTTCCCGAATCCGCACGGCCAGACCGTTCACGGCTGGCGCATCGAGCCCGAGGGTGAGGCGCCCTTCCCCACGCTGGTCCACGTTCATGGGGGACCAACGTCGATCGATCTGGATCGGTGGGCGCCGGACCTGCAGGCCTACGTGGACGCGGGATTCCAGGTGGTCCTGGTCAACTACCGCGGATCGACCGGGTATGGCCAGGCCTGGCGGGACACACTGATCGGCAACATCGGATGGCCGGAGGTCGAGGACCTAAACGCGGGCGTGGACAACCTCATCGCCAATGGCCTGGCCGACCCGTCCCGCCTGGCGATCGCCGGCTGGTCGTGGGGCGGATACCTTACCCTCCTGATGCACGGAATGCACCCCGATCGCTTCGTCAGTGGCGTGGCCGGCGTACCGATCGGCGACTACGCGCTCGGGTACGAGGATCTGTCGCCGCAGCTCAAAGCCTACGATCGAGCCCTGCTCGGCGGCACGCCAGACGAGGTTCCTCAGCTGATGGCCGAGCGCTCCCCCATCAGCTACGTTGACAACGTCAAGGCGCCGATCCTGTTCCTGGCCGGCGAGGCCGACACCCGCTGCCCAATAGGGCAGGTGATGGCCTACGTGGACCGACTTCACGAGCGGGATCACCCGAACGAGCTGTACCTCTTCCCGACCGGGCACAACCCGTTCCAGATTGACGAGCGGATCAAGCAGACCGGGATCGTGCTCGACTTCCTCGCCCGCACCGTGCCCGGGATTCGCGTTCCGAACTAGGGCTGGAGGGTTGATCCGAGGGCGATTCCGTCGACCAGATACGTACCGGTCGGCCCGCTGACGACGATGTCGAAGGTGTGCCCTCCGGTGTAGGCGAGCAGCTCGGCCGACCTCACGGCACTGCCGTCAACCGGATCACCGATCCGAAGATCGCCAAGCAAGCGTCCGTCCGCAAGCGGATGGCCCGGCGATGCCGTGACCGTTCGACCGTCGACCAGGACCAGTCGGACCACGTGGTGGTTCGCAGGCGCAGCCGTGGAACCGAACGCGATGACAGTGCCTGGAACCCGGTTGCCGGTCAGGTCAAGTGTCCAGACCGGATCGCCGAGCCCGAGATCCTGGACCGCCACGGCCCCGAGCGGCGTCTCGAGCATCGTTCCGCGCGCCAGGCAGATGGGGCACATTGGCTGACCAGCGGCGACCTGCGTTGCGATCTTGATCTCACCCCGGGACGAGATCGATCCAGTCGTCCGCGTTCCCTCAGCCGCTCCGCCGGCCGGCTGGGCGAGGTAGTCGAACCGCCATGCATCGGACGAGGCAGGATCTAGCGCGATCGCGTTGAGCACCTTCCAGCCCCGGTAGACATCGAGCTTCTGCGCATCGCTGAACGCCGCACTCGGATCCAGCCCGAACGTGGCCGTCAGCGCCGCAAACGCCTCACGCTCGGCGACGACCTCTGGCCATCGTTCGAGGGCGACGGCGAGTTCTTCGGTCCGCGCAACGGGGTAGAAGTCGGGATCGCAGTACCACAGGGCGCCGAACCGGCCGATGATCGCGAACTTCAGCTCGGGCAGGGTGAGGGCTGGACTCGGGGCCTCGGTCGTGGCTCCCGGGCCTGCCGTGGCCCCCGGCGTCGTCGCCGCCGATCCCCCACCGCAGGCGGCGGCGACTACGAGTACCAGGCAGGCG
>JBDTOF010000358.1:0-4463 GCA_039933375.1 Chloroflexota bacterium | reverse complement strand
TGCCCGCCGCGTGATCGAGGTCACAGCCCGGACCTGAAGCCCTGCCTACGCTCGAGGCAACGAGCCGGAGGCACCCGCCGCGGCCGAAATGAGGGAGGAACCCTATGGAGACGCGGCGAATCGTCGTGGCTGGCGTCCTTGCCAGCCTGGCCATCGCGATGTGGGAAATGATCGTGGAGGCCGTCATCCCCGACGGTGCGGGATTCTTCGGAGCCCCGATTGCCATCGGCGCAACGTTGATCCGGGACCTTCAGGGCAGCTCGAACCCGATCGAGTTCAACGGCGTGGCCCTGATCGTCGGCCTCGCCGGCCACATGATGAACTCGGTGATCTTCGGAGCCATCTTCGCCGCCGTGGTGACGCGCCGGGCGATGTCGGCAACTTCCACGCTGATCGCCGGGATGGCCTGGGGCGCCGCGGTCTTCGTTGGCATGTGGTTCGTGGTGGTCCCGCTGGTCGATCCGCTCATGGGGAACCTGAACGCCGCGGCATTCTTTGCCGGCCATCTCATGTGGGGCGCAGCACTCGGATACCTGTGGGGTCGGGTCGCGGCGAGAGAGGGTGCCGCCAACACTCGCTAAGATCCAGCACCGCAGCTCAAAGACCCGGGCCGGAGGAGTTCCTGCCCGGGTCTCGCCATGTCGGTCGCATGGCTCAGGGCGCCTGCCAGATCGTCGTGTCCGGCTCGAAGGCGGCCCAGGCAAACCAGAAATGATCCCCGTGGGCGACCGGCTCCAGCTGGATCCCTGCGAGCGGGCCGGCGGTCGCGAGGCCGGTGACCGACCAGGTCGATCCGGTTTCCTGATCGACGATCGCCGCGGACTCGACGCCCGAGGCGCGAGCGAACGTCAAGGCTCGCCCGTTCGCTAGCGGTCGGAAAACGCCGCTGGCTCCGATATCCCGGCCATCATCGATGCGCGACTGATCCAGCGCCGAGGCCGTGCCCGGAGTCCAGAAGGCCACCACGGGCTCACCGTCCAGCGTTGCGGTCGCGACCCCAACCTTCCGCAGCTCCGAGAACGGGAACCCGATTGCCGCCGCGCCCACCCCGATCGTTACGACCCGCTCCATCGGGCTCAGCCGACCGTCGAGGACCCCGTCAAAGAGGAACGGGTCGTCCACGCTGTCATACCCGGCATACGGGTTCCGGCCGTAGTCGCGTTGCTGTCCGGTATTCCGGCTGAGAACCCGCCCATCCGGATGCGCCGCCGCGAAGTCCCCGAGGCCGATGATCTGGGCCGGCAGGAATCGGAGCTGGGTCCCGGTCAGTTCGCCAACGATCGCGGTTCCGGTGGCCTGCTGCCACCAGCTTTCGGTCTGGCGGTCGTACATCACGAGGTCGCTGTAGCGCAGGTTGCCGGTGGTCCCGAAATCGTGGATCACGCCATCGACGGTTCGCTCGAACGCGAGACCCGTATTGCACAGTGGGCAGAAGGTGACCACGACGGGCGTGCCACCGACCGCGTCGTTCACGATCTCGTGCCAGATCAGGATCCCAAGCGGATAGGCGCGCGCCTCGCCGCGGATCGTCAGTGAGATCACCGGCGAGCGATCTGACAGCCAGGACCGGGCTGCGTCGATGCTCTCGAACAGCGGCCGGTCGATCGAGAGGATCCCGTCCTTGCCCGGGCCCCCGCCGAGGAAGTCCCCGAGGTCCACGCTGGCTTTGCCGAAATCGGTCGCCCAGCCCGACGTCGAGACGCGGAGGGTACCGACGGCCGGCGTGTCGGAGCCCGTTGCGGGACTGCCAGGCTGCGGTGCGGCAGAAGTGTCAGGCGTCGGCTCGCCGGGAGACGTGGCGCCTGGGCCCGCTCCCACAGAGCCGCACGCGACGGCGATGAAGGCCGTTAACGAAGCGAGAGTGAGGATCCTGCGGTACATCGTCCGAGGCTAGCCGGACTCGGTTCGGGCCGCCGTAAGGGGCATCACGCAGGCTCGATCGACGTTTCCGGATGCGGATGGGCAACAACGCGGCTCCTCGGCCACGTCGGCGGTGATCGGCCTCACGGTAATCCGGCACACAGCCGCATCATCGAAGAGGCGCCTACGATGCGCCCGCGGGCCAGCCGGCCCGATGATCGACTCCGGAGGACGTTCTTGGCCAAACGGCGCCGCGCTCCGTCAGCAGACACTCAGCCATCCGCCGCCCGAGGCAAGCCTCAGCGGGCGCGGGCGCGCACGTCCAGGGTGGCAGGCGGGCGGAGCCTGCTACGCATGCTCGCGCTGCCTGCGATCCTGGCCGGAACAGTGGCGGTCGTGATCGGAATCTTCGTTCTCAGCGGCGGGACTGGCGCACCGACTGGGTCATCCGGCGGAGCCACCGCCGCGCAGCATCCCGTGCTGGGTGACGCCAAGGCGCCCGTGGTCATCGCCGAGTACGGGGACTTCCAGTGCCCGTCGTGTGGGGCATTCGCTCGCACTGTCGAACCGGCCATCCGGTCTGCCTACATCGATACGGGCAAAGTGCGCCTGGAGTGGCATGACTTCGCGTGGATCGGGACGGAGTCAAAGGAGGCCGCCAACGCGGCACGGTGCGCGGGGGATCAGAGCCAGTTCTGGGAATTCCACGACCTCCTCTACCGGAGCCAGAGCGGCGAGAATCAGGGCGCGTTCTCCGCCGAACGCCTCAAGGCGATGGGCGTCACGCTGGGACTCGAGCCGGTTGCGTTCAACGCGTGTGTGGAAGGCAACACGTACGGCGATGCCGTCGCGGCTGACTTCTCCGACGTTCGATCGAAGGGCTTCAACGGCACTCCGACCTTCCTCATCGGCGGCCAGCGGATCGTCGGCGCCCAGCCGTTCGAGGTCTTCGCGAGCGCTATCGACGCGCAGCTCGGGCTGCGGTAGCGGATCGACTGGATCGTGCCAGGCGTGGAACCGTTCGTGGCCTTTGCCGGCGGCGTCCTGTCGCTGCTGAGCCCCTGCTCGGCCCTGCTCCTTCCCGCGTTCTTCGCGTATGCCTTTCCGTCACGTGGCCGGTTGCTCCTGCGTACCTTCGTCTTCTACCTCGGTCTCGTGACCCTGTTCATTCCGCTCGGTCTCGGTGTCGGAGCCCTCGGCAGTCTGTTCATTGAGCGGCGATCCGAACTGACCGTCGTTGCCGGGCTGCTGCTGATCGCGCTCGGGACCTATCAGTTCGTGGTCGGCGGTTTCGAGATCCCGGGGGCCTCGCGGCTCCAGGGTGGGCGCTTTGGTGACAGCGGGGAATCGCTGACCGCGACATTTGCGCTGGGCCTCGTCTACGGGGTCGGCGGATTCTGTTCCGGGCCGCTCCTCGGCGGAGTCCTGACGATTGCCGGCACCGCCGGCAGCGCATTCGCTGGCGCCGGCTTGCTCGCTATCTTCGCGGCCGGCATGGCCGCACCGCTCTTCCTGCTGGCGCTCGGATGGGAGCGGCTTGGCGTGTCCGGCCGGACGCGGCTGCGCGGTCGTGAGCTTCAGATCGGACCCGTCAGACGACACGTGACGGTGGTCATCTCGAGTGCCCTGTTCATCGTGCTCGGACTCGCGTTCATTGCCTTCCAGGGTGGAAACGCGCTCGGAGGGCTGTACGAGCGCTTCGGCGCTGCGGACGTGGCACTCCAGATCGAGTCGTCGGTGCGGCGACTCGCCACCGACGCGCCGATGGTGCTCGTCGGCCTCGTCACGATCCCCGTGATCGTGGTCGGCCTGCTGTTCATCCGGACGCGCCGACGCGCGGATGGCAAGGGAGAGGTTCCGGGATGACCACCACGCCAGCGGACTCCCCCGCCGCGGATCGCGCGGACGCCCGATCCGGACGGACGGCACTCGCGGGGGCATTCCTGGCCGCCATCGTGATCGGCGTCGCCTGGATCGGGCTGTCCCTGGCCACCGGCCTGCTCTACCACCTGATGCCCGGCGCCACGTTCGGCGCGGGGGCATGGGTCTTTCATGAAGCCGGCAAGCGGGCAGCCACCCGGATGCAGGCGGGGCTGGTGCTCGGATTCGCCGGCCTCGTGACCGCCGGCGCCGCGATGATCATTGAACAGGCGGGTGGCGTCGTCGGGCCACCGCTCGAGACCGTCATCGTCATCGCCGCCGGGCTGGCCTTCGCCGTCTGGCGACTCTCCAGAGCCTAGGCCCCCGGGGTCAAGCTGGGTCGCCGACCTCGGTCAGGCGCCGGCGCAGGAACCGCCGTTCGGGGGCATTCGCCGTGAGACCCAGGGCACGCTCGTAGGCGACGCGGGCCTCCGTGTACCGGCCAAGGCGCCGCAGCAAATCTGCCCGGGCCGCGTGCAGGTACGCGTACGCATCGAGCGTGCCCTCCGCGGCAATGGCCTCGATCCGCTCCAGGCCGATCTGCGGTCCCTCGGCCATGGCCACCGCCACGGCATGGTTGAGCGCCACCACTGGTGAAGGCGAGCGCTGCTCGAGAGCCGCATACAGGCCGGCGATCTGGGGCCAGTCCGTGGCATCGGGTGTCGTGGCCTGGTCATGAAGCG
>JBDTOF010000357.1:0-3950 GCA_039933375.1 Chloroflexota bacterium | reverse complement strand
CAGCGCCTCGACGGGCCGGTCCGCGGCAACGGCAAGATCATCCAGGAGCTCGAGGCCGTCTTCCGCGGCTCGGGTTGGAACGTCATCAAGGTGGTCTGGGGTCGCGAGTGGGACGAGCTCCTGGCTAGGGATCGCGATGGACTGCTGGTCGAGAAGATGAACTCGACGGTCGATGGCGAGTTCCAGAAGTACTCCGTGTCTGGCGGCGACTACATTCGCGAGCGCTTCTTCGGGCCGGACGAGCGGCTCACGAAGCTTGTCGAGCACCTTTCCGACGACGACCTGACCAAGCTCCGCCGTGGCGGTCACGACTACCGCAAGGTGTACGCGGCCTACAAGCAGGCGACCGAGCATCGCGGCGTGCCCACCGTCGTCCTGGCGCATACGGTCAAGGGCTGGACGCTCGGTCCGGGCGTGGAGGCGCGGAACATCACCCACCAGGCCAAGAAGCTGTCGGAGGCCGAGCTCAAGGCATTCCGTGATCGTCTCGAGCTGCCGATCCCGGACGCTCAACTGAAGGACGCCCCCTACTACCACCCCGGCCCGAAGTCCGAGGAGATCGAGTATCTCCATGAGCGGCGGCGCGCCCTCGGCGGTCCGCTTCCCAAGCGCGTTGTCCGAGGCGCCGCCCTGCCGGCCCCGAAGCCGTCATTCGATGCGGAATTCGAGACCGGCAGCACTACCGCCGTGTCCACGACGATGGCCTTCACGCGACTCCTCCGAAACCTCCTCCGCGATCCGGACCTGGGACCGCGGATCGTTCCGATCATCCCGGACGAGGCCCGGACGTTCGGTATGGATCCACTCTTCAACGAGGTCGGGATCTACGCGTCCGGCGGCCAGCGCTACGAACCCGTCGACTCCGAACTCGTGATGAAGTACCGGGAGGCGAAGGACGGGCAGGTCCTCGAAGAGGGGATCACCGAGGCCGGCTCGATGGCCAGCCTGACGGCTGCCGCGACCTCGTACGCGACCCACGGCCATCCAATGATCCCGTTCTACATCTTCTATTCGATGTTCGGGTTCCAGCGGACCGGCGACCAGATCTGGGCACTCGCGGATGCGCGGGGCCGCGGCTTCATGATGGGCGCGACGGCGGGACGGACGACGCTTGCCGGCGAGGGCTTGCAGCACGACGACGGCCATACGCAGGTTCTTGCGTCCACGGTTCCGAACGTGCGCCAGTACGACCCGGCCTTTGCCTACGAGCTGGCAGCCATCGTTCGCGATGGGATCCAGCGGATGTACGTCGAGGGTGAGGACGTCTTCTACTACGTAACCCTCTACAACGACAATTACCTGCAGGCTGGCAAGCCAAAGGGCGTCGATGAGGGCCTTCTGCGAGGCATCTACCGGTTCTCGGCGGCGCCGAAGCTGAAGCGCGGTGCGAAGAAGGTCCGACTCGTTGGATCCGGAGCGATCCTTCAGTGCGTGATCGATGCGCAGGGCCTCTTGGCGGAGAAGTTCGGGGTGGCCGCGGAGGTGTTCTCGGCTCCGTCATTTCCGCTGCTGAGGCGCGAAGCGCTCGAAGTCGATCGCTGGAACCGGTTGCATCCTGCGGCGAAACCGCGTACGCCTTACGTGACGAAAGTGCTCGGTGCCGATGGCGGCCCCGTCATCGCCTCGACCGATTGGATGGCCACCTTGCCGCAGGGCGTCGCGCCCTGGATCCCGGCCACGTTCGTGGCGCTGGGCACCGATGGTTTCGGCCGGAGCGATACGCGTGAGGCCCTGCGTGCCTACTTCGAGATCGACGCAGCGCATGTGGCAGCCGCGGCAATGACCGCGCTGGCGCGCGACGGATCCATCACCGGCGAAGAGGCTGCGGCTGCGATCGTGGCGCTGGGCATCGATCCCGACAAGGCCGATCCACAGGCGATCTGAGCTCGGATCGAGCGGTCGGAGCCCGATGTAAGGGACCCTGTTGACCAGCAACAAGGTCGCTTGCGCAATCCCGAGCGCGCGGCTAGGATTTCGTCATATCTCGCATCCTTCAGGAGTCAGTTGCGTTGGAACTCGGAGCCCTGATCAGCGGCCTGCTCATCGGCCTTCGCGAGGGCGTCGAGGCCGCCCTCATCGTTGCGATTGTCCTGGCCTATCTCGCCCGAACGGGCAACGGCCACCATGCCGGCAAGGTCTGGGTCGGCACCGTCGGTGCCGCAGTCATCAGCCTCGTCGTCGGCACGGCGCTGTTCCTGACCGTAGGCGCCCTTGAAGAGCCGTACGAGCAGCTCTTCGAGGGCACAACGCTGGCATTGGCCGCTGGCGTCGTGACCTGGATGCTCTTCTGGATGCGGCGACAATCCGCCGGGCTGAAGGGAGAGCTGCAGGCAGCGGTGGATCGCACGGTCGGCGAGGGGACCGGCTGGGGCCTCGCCGTGCTGGCGTTTACGGCAGTGATCCGGGAGGGCGTCGAAACCGCGCTGTTCCTGGCCGGCCAGGCGACGTCGCTAAGCAGCTCGGCAGGCAGCGTCGTCATCGGGGCGCTGTTTGGACTCGCCATGGCCGCCGTCATCGGCTGGGGCTTCTACCGTGGCAGCCGGGCCGTCGATCTTCGCAAGTTCTTTAAATGGACCGGTATCGCCCTCGTCTTCATTGCGGCCGGGCTCGTTTCCGTAGCCATCCATGAGTTCATCGAGGTCGCGGAACTGGCGGGGATCGCCCTCCCGGGAGCAGGCGCTGCGTACGACATCAGCGCCATTCTCCCGCACAAGGAAGGCGTCGGGCAGTTCCTTCGGGCGATCCTCGGCTACAGCTCGTCGCCGGAGCTGCTGACGCTGATCGTCCACGTCGGGTACATCATCGGTGTGCTCTGGCTCTACCTTCGGCCCGGCCGACGCATCAGCCCGGTCGGCAACCCGAGCCCGGCACAGACCTGATGTCCGGCTAGGGAGCTGTGGCGACAACCCGCGAAATCGTCCCGTCCAGGTTCGCTGCGAACAGCTCGCCCCCCGCGTCCTCTCCGAAGGCGGCAATCCCTCCGCCGGTCGTCCCGACCAGCACTGGCGCCCGATATCCGCTGCCAGCCGCGGCGATGGCCCACAGTCGGCCGGAGCAGTAGTCGGCGAACAGGTATCCGCCGATCAGCAACGGATGGGCCGAACCTCGATATACGGCGCCACCGATCACCGTGCAGCCGAGGTCGTGCCCGTATTCGGAGACGGGATCCGTCAGGCCGGTCGAATCGCAGCCGCTGGGCGGTGCGTAGCAGTGTCGCCCTTCTCGGACGCGCCACCCGAAGTTCAGTCCTCCGACGCCCGGACCAGCGACATCGATCTCCTCCCAGGAACCCTGGCCAACATCGCCGATCCAGAGAGCGCCGGTGGACCGGTCGAAGGACATCCGCCACGGATTGCGGAGCCCGAGCAGCCAGATCTCCTGGCGGGCGGAGTTACTCCCAGCGAACGGATTGCCAGCCGGGATCACGTATGGCGGCACGGTGCCGGTTGGGACGTTCACGTCGATGCGCAGGACCTTGCCCAGTAGTGTGTCCGTGCGCTGAGCGTTGCCCGTCTGGTCGCCGGCGCCACCACCATCTCCGAGCGCGATGTAGAGCATGCCGTCGGGGCCGAAGGCGAGCGCCCCGCCGTTGTGCCTCGAGTGCGGCTGGTCCACCTCCAGGATTCGTGTCTCCGTGGACGGGTCGAGCTTGTTCGGGTCCTTGTCGGCCAGACTGTATGAGGCGACCACTGTGTCGCCGGATTTGTCCGTGTAGTCGACGAAGACACGCGGGTCGGCCGGGAAATCCGGATGAACGGCCAGCCCGAGAAGGCCCTGCTCTCCGCCGTTCGAGACGAGCTCGCGGAGGTCGAGGACGGGAGCCGCAACCCCGGCCTCGCCCTGAAGGATCCAGATACGCCCGTCTTTCGCCGCCACGAACACCCGTCCCGAGCCATCGTCGGGCGCCGCAAAGGCCAGCGGGCCACCGGCCACGGTGGCAACCGGGGCAA
>JBDTOF010000356.1:0-2552 GCA_039933375.1 Chloroflexota bacterium | reverse complement strand
AGAAGCGCGTCACCGGCAAGAACTGGATGCAGAAGATGCTGTCCGTGATGTCACGGCCCGGCATCAGTCACCGTCCGCTTTCCAAGATGAACTTCATGGGCATGGGCCCCTGGATGATGGGCACCCTGGCCAAGCAGATGAACAACATGAGCCCCAAGGAGCTCCTTGAGGTCGCCAAGGAGATGGGCGTCGAGTTCATTCCCTGCCAGATGACCATGGATATGTTCGGGCTGACGCGCGACGACCTCATCGACGGCATGAGCGAGCCCGTGGGCGCAGCCACGGTCATCGGCCTGATGTCCGAGGGTTCCTCGCCACTCTTTATCTGAACGCACCACCAATCGGACCCCCAAGGGACCGGGAAGGGACGATCAAATGACTGACGTACAAGCAGCCCCGATTGCAACCCGCACCATCGACGCCCGCGGCAGCTTCTGCCCGGGACCACTGATGGAGCTGATCCGCGGGATCCGCGAAGCCCAGGTGGGTGACATCCTGGCCGTCCTGTCCTCGGACAAGGGCTCCAAGGTGGACATCCCCAAGTGGATCGAGAAGGCCGGCCATCGGCTGATCTCGGTGGAGACCCGCGACGGCTTCGACGAGATCTTCGTCGAGAAGGCGCGGTAGCCGATGAACCGGATCCTCATCCTGGGCGGCGGCGTCGGTGGGACACTGACCGCCAACCTCCTCTCGAAGAAGCTCAAGAAGCAGATCGACCGTGGTGACGTTGAGGTCACCGTGGTGGATGCGACCGGAGCCCACGTTTATCAGCCCGGGTTCATGTACATCGCGATGGGCGGTGAGCGGGCGGAGAAGCTCCAGAAGCGTGAGCGCGCGCTGCTCGACGATCGGATCCAGCTTGTCATCGGGACCGTGGACCGGGTCGATGAGGAGGCGCAGACCGTCCAGATCAAGGATGGCCCGGCTCTGTCCTACGACCAGCTGGTCATTGCCACCGGTGCTCGAATCCTGCCCGAGTCCATCGAGCACTTCGAGACCGAGGCGCATCACTTCTATACCGCCGACGCGGCGCTGAAATTGCGCCATGCGCTCGACGCGTTCACGGGCGGCAAGATCGTCATCGGGATCGCCTCGATGCCGTACAAGTGCCCGCCGGCTCCGCTCGAGGTGGCCTTCCTCATCGAGTCCGAGCTCCGCGAGCGCGGGCTCCGGGACAAGGCGGAACTCCACTACGCCTCGCCAATCGGTCGTGCCTTCACGATCGAGTCGGTCAGCGAGATGGCGACGCCGATCCTGGAGGAGAAGGGGATCGAACTTCACACCTTCTTCAACGTCGAGACCATCGATCCGGAGCGAAAGGTCGTCCAGAGTCTCGAGGGAGAGGAGCTGCCGTACGACCTGCTCATCCTTGTGCCGCCGCACAAGGGCCAGCAGTTCCTGATGGACTCCGGCCTCGCGCCGGCGCCCGGGGGCTGGCTGCCAACCGACCGCTTCACCCTGAAGGTGGGTGGCCGACCCAACGTGTATGCAATCGGGGACGCGACCGACCTGCCGTTGTCCAAGGCCGGATCCACGGCGCACTTCGAGGCGCCGGTGGTGGTCGAGAGCATCGTCGCGGCGATCGAGGACCGGGCTGCGTCCGGTGCGCACGCAACGTATGAGGGCAAGGTCATGTGCTTCTTCGAGATCGGAGATGGCAAGGGCACCGTCCTCCAGTTCGACTACGAGCACCCGCCCAAGCCACCGAAGCCAAATCAGCTCTGGCACCTGGGGAAGATCGTCTTCAACAAGACGTACTTCCACACCGTGCCGAAGGGCCGCGTCTAAGCCGTTCCGAAAGGCCGCGCCTGAGCAAGGCGATCAATCGCCAATGTCTGCCGCTCCTAACGCGGCCTTCAGCGCCCCGGGTCCCTTCCCCCGGGGCGCTGCTCCGTGTCCGGTGCGTGGGCCGGGCGCCGGTCGCCAAGGGCGCGACGTGCGGGCGCCAGGTGCGTGACCGACCGGCGCCACTTGCCAGGCCACCCAGCTGCGCGGCCGGACTGTCCGTCCGCTTTTCCGGGTCGTCGTGTCGTGATCCGGACTGACAGTCCGTAATGCGGTCATTTTCGCGTCGTCGGCGGCTCAGACGTGTCGCAAATCGGACGCATGGTCCGGTTTGTGACTGCGCAGCGGGGAATTCAGGACTGACAGACCGGTCGCGCGCGTATCGGGCCCCGCGCACCAACGCCGCGACTCCGCCGCGCCCGTGCCGGCGCCCGTTCTTGAGGCGCGTCCTCGTCCCGATGGCGCCTACAATCCGGCGGTGAGCCAGTTCACCCTGAGCCGACAGCAATGACCGGTCGCGTCTTCCTCCGCTCGACGGATGCCGAGCCCCCGGTCGCGGTGCGCGCCGAGGGCAGCACGATCTGGGATTCGAATGGCCGTGCCTACCTCGATGCCGCTGGCGGCGCGATCGTGGTCGGTGTCGGCCATGGCCGACAGTCGGTCGCCGACGTGATGGCCGCCCAGGCAGGGCGTCTGAGCTATGCGCACGGCAGCGTCTTCACGACCGAGGCGCTCGAGGCATATGCCGCGGCCGTCGGGCCGCACCT
>JBDTOF010000355.1:0-1694 GCA_039933375.1 Chloroflexota bacterium | reverse complement strand
CCGGCCGGCCTGAGGATCCGGGTCTGATGAAGCCCTTCCACTTCATCGCCGAGGCGCGCGACATCGTCGATGGCCGCGAACTTGCGGTTCGAGCCCGACGGGCCGAGCAGATCGGCTACCACGCGCTGGTCGTTCCGGACCACCTGATCGAACAACTGTCCCCGATCCCGACGCTCGCGACGATCGCCGCCGCGACCGAGCGCCTGCGGATCGCCGCCTTCGTCTTCAACAACGACCTTCGACACCCGGCGGTCCTGGCCCAGGACCTGGCCTCGCTCGACGTCCTGTCGGGCGGTCGGCTGGATGTCGCCATCGGGGCCGGTTGGAACAAGCCCGAGTACGAGGCCATCGGCCTCCCGTTCGACCCGGTTCCGGTCCGTCAGGCGCGGCTCGAGGAGGCGATTGCGGTGCTCAAGGGCGCCTTCGGCGACTCGCCGTTCTCGTTCGCCGGGGACTACTACACGATCACCGATCTCGACGGACAGCCAAAGCCGGTCCAGAAGCCGCATCCGCCATTCCTCATCGGCGGCGGGGGGCGGCGGACGCTCGAGCTCGCGGGGCGCGAGGCGCAGATCGTGGGGCTGGCGCCGAGGATCCTGTCCGGTCAGCGGTCCGATCCGGCGTCGCTGACCATTGCGGCCACGGCCGAGAAGATCCAGTGGGTTCGGGCCGCCGCGGGCGACCACTTCGAGACGCTCGAGTTCAACGTCTACCCATCGACGACCGAGGTCTCGATCACCGACCACGCCCTCGCCGAGGGTCGCGAGCTCGCAGCAAGACTCGCGGACCGGTCCTCCGTTGAGGTGACCGCCGAGGAGCTGCTCGAGTCGCCGCATATCTTCATCGGCTCGCTCGCATCGTTGGAGGACAAGTTCCGACGACATCGCGACCAGCTCGGCATCAGCTCGATCATGGTCGGCGAGCTTGGTCCATTCGACTCGCTCGTCGAGCGTCTGGCCGGCACGTAGGGCGACCCAGTCGGGCGCCGGTCACGCCCGAGCGCCAGTGTGCGGCCGCGGGCCGGGGCCCCGGGTAGGATGGAGCGAAGCAGTCCGCACGAGGTATTGGCATGCGATCGATGCAGCTCGGGCTCGTTCTCTCGTTGGTCGAGGCGCCTCAGACCGGCGTCGCCCAGCGATGGACGGAGATCCGCAACGGCGCTATCGCCGCCGAGGAGCTGGGCTTCGATACCGTCTGGGTTGCCGACGAGCTGCTCTGGGATACGGAAGGTTGGCCGGGTCCACGGGGCTGGTGGGAGGGCGTGGCCATGGCCAGCGCCCTCGCCGCCAGCACGAGCAAGATCGGGATCGGAACCTGGGTACTCTCGGCGCTCCATCGCAACCCCGCCCTGTCCGCCAAGATCGTCGAGACGATCGACGAGATCAGCAATGGACGGTTCATCCTCGGCTACGGGTCCGGGCATGCGGGCAAGCAGGGTCGGATGTTCGGCTACCCGGAGGACAAGACGATCGGCCGCTACGAGGACGCGCTGCAGGTGCTCATCCCGCTCCTCCGCGATGGTCGCGTCGCGCACGAGGGACCGTTCCATCGGGCGTCGGTCGAAATGCGACCTCGAGGTCCCCGGCCCGGTGCCATCCCGATCATGCTCGGCGGACATGGCCCGCGGACCATCGGACTTGCGGCGCGCCATGCCGATATCTGGAGCTGCTACGCCACCGAAAGCAGCCAGCCGG
>JBDTOF010000354.1:0-3279 GCA_039933375.1 Chloroflexota bacterium | reverse complement strand
GATCTTGACGAAGGCTTGCCGAGCCCTCGATCCCAGCCTGAGATCTGCCACCGATGCTCCTTGCAGAGAGATGTGCTCTCCCCGAAGCAGGCGAGGAGCGGGTGATGATGAACGGCTGGACGATGGGTCTGGAAGGTTGGCTGTGGATGGCCGTCTGGGCGATTGCCATCGTGGTGGTCGTCTGGCTCCTCGTTCGCGAGCCACGCGCTTCTGAGCCCGAGGCGGCCCTAGAAACCCTGCGGCACCGCTTCGCCAAGGGTGAGATCTCCCCTGATGAGTACGAGCGGGCCCGTCACCTGCTCGAGTCGTAACGGCGTCCAGAAGGAGCACCGCATGTCGACTCGCGCAGCCGCCAGCCGCGGGGAGCGGCCGGACCAGGCAACACAGAGCCGACTCCGCGCCGCCCTGTTCGCGCTGATCGTTTTCGGCGTTCTTGCTGTCGGGGCCCTCCTCGCCTTTGGCGATTTCTTCAACCGCCCGGCGGCCGCGGGCGGGGCCATCGACGTCCAGAGCTCGATGGCCGGGTTCACGCCGTCCGAGATCCACGTGACCGCTGGATCGACGGCGACCTTCGACTGGTGGACCCAGGACGCGTCCATGCACCTCCAGGGCGGCGTCCATACCATGATCGCGCCAGAACTTGGGCTGTACGAGACGCTGTCAGCCGAGAGCCGCAGATCCGTGACGTGGCAGGTCCCGGACAAGCCTGGCACCTACGACGTGTACTGCGATACGTGCTGCGGTGGCAAGGACAGCCCCACCATGCACGGCTCCATCGTCATCGAGCCCGCGGCGTGAGTTCCGAGGCCCCCGGGATCGTCCCGACGTCCCCGACAACCCTTGGTCTGCCGCGGCCCGCGCTCGTCCTCCTGGCGGCGCTGGTCGTCGTCGGCACCGCGGCGGCCGCGTACATCGCCGCCGTGCCGTTTCATACGGCCGCCTTCGGCGATCTGACGCTCCCGACCGTCCTCATCGCCGGAGTCGCCGATGGCTTCAACCCGTGCGCCTTCGCGCTCCTGGTCCTCTTCGCGACCTACACCCTCACGCTCGTCAACGCGGTGACGTCCGATGGAACGCCGACGCTCGAAGCTCGACGGCGACTCCTCGGCGCCGGCTCCCTGTACGTCGGCGCAGTCTGGGTCACCTACTTCGTCATCGGCCTCGGCCTCTTCACCTTCCTAGGCTGGCTCGGACGTGACCATCTCGTGGCGCGAGTCGCGTCGATCATCGCTCTCGGGATGGCGCTCTGGATGCTCAAGGATGTCTTCCTCCCAGGCGTCGGGCCGTCGATGATGGCCCCCGGTGGGACCCATGGCCGGATGCAGAAAGCCATGGAGCGAGGCGGTCTCGGCGGCATGTTGATCGCCGGCGTTCTGGTCGGGATCTGCACGGTTCCGTGCTCCGGTGCGATCTACCTCGACATCGTGGCGGTACTGCACGCGTCGGGTGGCGGACCGACGGGTCTCGCCCTCCTCGCGCTCTACAACATCGCCTTCATCGTCCCGCTCCTCGCCCTGCTGCTCGCCGTCAGCAACCGGCGCGTCCTCGGACAACTCGGCCGCTGGAACCGAAGCAACTCGCCGTGGATCAAGGCCGGGCTCGCGCTCGCGGTCATCGCCATGAGCTTCGGCCTGCTGGTGTCGATGTGAACGCCCCAGCGCCAACAGCACAGACGATCCGCTTCCCCGTGACCGGCATGACCTGCAGCTCGTGCGTCAACCGAATCACGAGAGCGCTCCGGAAGCTGGATGGCGTGACCCGAATTCGGGTCGACCTGGCTCACGAGACCGTCACGGTCGTTCGCGAGCCGGCGCTCGTGTCGGATACGGCACTCGCCGGGGCGATCGTCGCGGCCGGCTATCAAGCAGACCTGACCGACGCACTTGACGTCGGAAGTGATCCAGATGAGGCACGGAGCCTCATCGATCGACTACTGAGGAGATCCCGATGAACGACGAACGAACCACCCGCCGCGCTGCTCCCTTTCTCTGGGCAATCCTCGTTGTTGCGATCGTCGCGCTGGTCATGGCAACGGCTGCCTTGGCCGCCACCGTCTTCGACCGCGGGCCAGGCAGAGACAGTTCGCTCACTGGAATGGGCGGGAACGTCAATGGCGGGATGATGGGCGGATACGGAGCCGGCGGCATGATGGGCGGCGGCATGATGGGCGGGGGGTACGGACCCGGGTCGGGACCAGTCGCCGTCGACAATGGCGCCCAGCCAGGCGAGTCCGGCTTCGTTGCCGGGACCGAGACCTCACCACGGACCATCCACGTCATCGCGGGACCGGGACTGGCGTTCAATCCGGCGACCATCGCGGTCGCGCGCGGAGAGACGGTTACCTTCGAAATCACCACGATGGGCCCGTCAGTCCACGAGTTCATGGTTGGCCCCGTCGACGCGGTTGCCGCCGATATCGAGGGCACATCCGAGGTCGCCGACATCGGAATGGGCCAGACGAAGTCACTGACCTACACCTTCGATGGCTCAGGGCCTTATGCCTTCGCGTGCCACGCCCCCGGTCACTACGAGGCCGGCATGAAGGGCGAGATCACGATTGTTGGCTGAGCGGAGGTGGTGCCCGCCTTCTGGTTACACCACTCTCGGCCATCGCGTGAGCGGCTGACGAACAACGGGGGTTTGGCGAAGCGCGGCGTCATGGCATGATCAGCCGAATGGTCACCCTCGATTTCAACGCCTTCGACGCCATCACCTTCGACTGTTACGGGACGCTCATCGACTGGGAGACCGGGATCCTCGCCGGCTTGCGGTCCGTGGTCGAGCCTCGTGGCGTGGTCGCGTCCGACGACGAGCTGCTGGAGCGGTTCGCCGGGGCCGAGGCGTCGATGGAGGCTGGTCCATACCAGCGCTATCGCGCCGTCCTGGCCGCCAGCCTCGATCGCGTCGCCCGCTCCTATGGGGTCGAAACCTCGGCCGCCGAGCAGGTCGTGTTCGGCGAGTCGGTCGGCGCATGGCCAGCGTTTCCGGACTCGCGCGCTGCGCTGACTCGACTCAAGACGCGCTTCCGCCTCGGCGTCCTCACCAATTGCGACGACGACCTGTTTGCTGCGTCCAACCGGCGCCTGGGCGTCACCTTCGATTGGGTCGTGACCGCAGAGCAGGCTCGCGGCTACAAACCGCGGGCAGAGAACTTCGAGTTGCTCATCGAGCGGGTCGGACTGCCTCGCGAGCGCATCCTGCATGTCGCCCAGAGCCTGTTCCATGACCACGTGCCCGCCAAGGCCCTGGGACTCTCGACGGTCTGGATCGATCGCCGCC
>JBDTOF010000353.1:0-5161 GCA_039933375.1 Chloroflexota bacterium | reverse complement strand
GTATGGGTGAGCTTGCCCGCGGCGCTCGATTCCTTGGCCTTGTCGATCGCCTCGCGAACGCCGTAGCAGAAGCCCGTGCGCTTGGCGATGCGGATCTCGGTGACGGTTCCCATATCAGGCCGAGTATCTCACGCGACCGACGGAAGTCCGGTCGACCGGGGTCAGGAAGGGTCGGCTGGCCCGTACGCTCCGCGCTGTCGTTCCGGCAGCAGGTCCGCGATCCGCCGCATGATCAGGTCCGTACCGGCCGTGTTGGCCTGGCGTCGCGATGCCGACGCACTTCCACCTCTGGGCTGGGACTCAGGGTCCCGCGTCGCGCCTGCGGCGGCCGCCAGGGCCTCAGCGAGGTTGAATGGCTCGCCGATTCGGACCGTGACCCGTGGCGTGTGGACCGGGAACTTGTGGCCACGCGGCCAGAGGTGATTGCTGTCCGCCAGCCCGATCGGAACCACCACCGCATTCGAGCGCATCGCCAGGACTGCGACTCCGTCCTTGGCGCGCTGGAGTCGGCCGTCCGGACTCCGTGTCCCTTCCGGAAACACGGCCAGGATGTGCCCGCCATCGAGGATCCTCAGGGCGGTCTTGAACGCCTCGATATCAGCCGCGCCACGCTCCACCGGGTGAATTCCACCATGACGAGCGAGCCACGAAATGAATGGCATCTCGAAGACCTCGCGCTTGCCCATCCAGTTGAGAGGCCGACCGATCCGCGCGTTGAGGAACCCACCGATCAGGACCGGATCGGCATTCGACACGTGGTTCGCGACGATCAGGACCGGCCCATGGCGAGGGATCGAGGCCATGTCGCCTTCGATCGAGACGTGGGTGAAGAAGTTGGCGATGAGTCGCATCACGAACGAGGCGATCGCGATGATGGCGGTCACTCGTGTCGCGATGGGGGTCGGGCCGACGGACGGATGGCGGGCACGACGTGGCGCCTCTGCCTCTGGCTCCGGTTTCGCATGATCCGCTCCCTCGAGTCGCTCGACCGATGCACGGACGAGCGCCACGGTCTGCTCGAAGCTGTTGCCGTCCGTCTCGATCACGACGGCCCCGGGGGCCTGCCGGAGGGGCGCCACGGGGCGCGACGCATCGAGCTCGTCGCGCTCACGGAGCTGAGTCAGCGTCGCTTCGACGTTCGGTCCGCCGGCGGCGTCGCCCCGTTCGCCGGCCCGTCGCCGGGCGCGCTCCTCGACGGAGGCATTGAGATAGACCTTGAGGTCAGCATCGGGCAGGACGACGGTTCCGATGTCCCGGCCGGCCATGATGATGCCGCCCTCGGCCGCGAGCGCCCGCTGTCGAACCAGCAAGGCGTCCCTGAGTGCCGGCACCCCGGCATAGGCGGATACCGTTTCATCGACGGCCTGTGAATGGACGGACGCCGTCACGTCGATCCCGCCCACGGTCACGGTGTCATAGCGGCCCGCGCCGTCGGCCACGACTCTGATCTCGTCGACGAGGCCGGCCAGTCGCTCCGGCTCCGACGGACTGATCCCGCGGCGGCCTGCCTCGAACGCGACAGCGCGGTAGAACAGGCCGGTGTCACAGAACCGCAGCCCGAGACCTGCAGCAACGGCGGCGCCGACGCTCGATTTACCCGACGATCCTGGGCCATCGAGGGCAACGACCGGCCGACCAACCTGCGCTGGACCGTCGTGAGGCGACATCCCCGGGAGCATACCGGGGCCAGCCCGCCGACGCGTGTCAGGCGACCTCGCGCTTGATCGTGGCACCCGCGAGGAATACGAACAGCGCCGCGATCCCGGTCAGGACAAGCAGGTCGAGTCGCACCGTCGCATCGCTCAGGTCGGCGCCGCGCAGCATCACGAGCCGAAGACCCTCCACCGCGTAACTCATCGGCATGGCGTGGGCGATGACCTGGAGGACATCGGGGAGTCGATCGATCGGCCAGAAGATTCCGCCGAGCAGGCCCTGCGGGATGATCACGATCGGGATGAACTGGATCACCTGGAGCTCGCTTCGCGCAAAGGTCGAAACGAAGATGCCGAGGCTTACCGCGCCGATGGACAGCGCGAACGCGAGAGCGAAGGCCAGAATCGGGCTGCCCACGCTCTGGACATTGAGCCCGATCGTGAAGGCCGGGAGTGGCCCCAGCGCCGGGACGTCAATGCCAACGAGGACGAACAGCGTCAGCACGATCACCTGGAGCGTCGCAAAGAACCCGAAACCGAGGCTGTAGCCCAGGACGATCTCGGCGCGTGAAACCGGGGTCGCCAATAGCCGCTCCAGCGTTCCACCGACCCGCTCGCGGAGGAAACTGACGCCAGTCAGCATGAAGACGAAGAAATAGGCGAAATAGGCCAGGAACACGGGTGCCAGCACATCCAGCTGATCAGCGTCGGGCGACAGATAGATGGTCCGGTGCTCGACGATTGGGACGGTCGCGCTGCCGCTGCCGGCTGCGCTCAGATGGCCAGCCAGCGTGACGATGAGCCCTTGGAGTGCCCCGATGGCCGACGCGTCGCCGGCCGGGTCGGACCCCCGCGTGATGACGGTCAACGTCGGCCGCCGACCGGCCGAGAGATCGGACACCAGTGTCGAGGGCAGGACGAGCGCGATATCCCCGTTCCCGTCACGAAGCGCGGCTTCGGCAGCGGCCTCGGTATCCGCCGTCGCGACGACTTCGATACCGTCCGGCGCCCCGGCGGTCGCGATGGTCAGGGTATCGATGAGCTGCTGACCTGGAGCACCGGCCTCGTTGGCGATGACGACCCCGATCGTCACGTCCTTTTGATCCCGGATCATCCAGCCGAGGAGGGCCGTGATGACGATCGGGACGACGAAGATGAGGCCGAGTGTCCGTTCGTCACGGCGAAACCCCTGGACGATCCGCCTCGCAACGGCCAGGACGCGGGTCGCGTTCATGCGGTCTTCCCGGCCAGTGGACGGCCCTCGGCGTCGAGGCCGGCGAAGTGCAGGAACGCGGTCTCGAGTTCGGTTGTTCCGGCCTGCGCCCTGACCTCGGCCGAGGACCCTTGGATGAGGACCTTGCCCGCCCGGATGAAGACCAGCTCGTCGCAGCGATCCGCCTCGTCCATCACGTGGCTGGCGACGAGAATCGTGACACCGGTCGCAGCGAGGGCGCGGAAGTGGGACCAGAACTGGGCTCGCAGGGCCGGGTCCACACCGACGGTCGGCTCGTCGAGTAACAGAAGCGGCGGCTCGTGGACGAGGGTGCAGGCGAGCGACAGGCGGCGGCGCATGCCCCCCGAGAGATGCATCGCCGGGGTCGAGCGGCGATCCGACAGCTCCACGAGCTCGAGCATCCGGTCCACGGCCGCCCGGTCGGTCCGACCCTCCAGCCGCGCGAAGAAGGCGAGGTTTTCGGCAGCTGACAATTCCGGGTAGATCGCCTCGGCCTGCGGCATGTAGCCGATCCGACCGAGCAGCATTCGATCCGGGACCAGCGTTCCGAGAACACGCGCCTCGCCCGACGTCGGTCGGGCGAGACCCGCCAGCATCCGGATGAAGGTGGTCTTGCCGGATCCGTTGGGTCCCAGGAGGCCGTAGATGCGCCCGGGCGCCAGTGTCAGGTCGATCCCGTCCACCGCTCGGACGGACCCGAATGTCTTGCGCAGATCGACGGTCTCGACCGCCGGGCCATGGGCAGCCATCGCGCGGATCTTAGCCCTCTCGATTGCCCTTTGCGCGACCACCATGGCGGAACGGAGCGCTCGGACCCGATGACGGCCTGGTCCGTCGACGGTCCGATCGATCGCCCGGCGACGGTGGCCGCGGGCCATCGCTCGGGGTCGTCTCATCCGCCTTTGCCGGCTTCGGCATGGGCCGGCGCGGGCCGGTGGATCCCGGCGCTCCCTTGACCTTCGGGGAGGGCACTGGCTTCGGAGCACCGCGCGCTGCCGTTGGATCGAGGCCATCCTCTCGCTTTGGGGCGGGGGCTTTCGGGCGAGCCACGATTCCCAGCTGCCGAATCTCGGGAGTGCGCAGGAGGCGCGCCCGTCCCGTTGGGATTCGGTCGAGTCGAACGGTCCCGATCCGAACTCGCACAAGCCTGACGATCGGGGCGCCGGTCGCGGCGAACATGCGGCGCAACTGCCGCTTCCAGCCCTGGGCCAGGACCGCCCGGTACCACACGACATCAGGATCCGGCGCTGGATGGAGCAATTCCGTCAGGGTCCTCGTTTCGATCGCCGTGGCAGGTCGCAGCGGAGCGGCAAGACTCGCGAGGCCTTCGTCGAGTTGAATGCCCGCCTTGATCCGTGCCGCCTGATCCTGGTCGAGTGGCCGTTCGAGCGCGACCGCGTACTCGCGCTGGACCTCGAACCGCGGGTGGAGGATGTGGTCCGCCCACGCTCCGTCGTTCGTCAGAAGCAGCAGGCCCTCGGAATCGAGGTCCAGACGACCGACCGGATAGATGCGCGTGCCGTCGGGCACGAGGGCGGTCGGGATGAGATCGAGCACGGTCGTCTCGGCGTGTCGATCGCGCGTCGTCGAGGTCACACCGGCTGGCTTGTGCAGGACCACGTAAGTCCGCGCCGATCCGACGCCCACGGGCGTGCCGTCCACCTCGATCCGGGCGGTCATGGGATTGGCCTGCTCCCCGATGCTGGCGACCCGGCCGTTGATCGTGACGCGGCCGGCGGCGACGAGCGCCTCGCTTCCCCGTCGCGACGCAACCCCGGCCGCAGCCAGGATCTTCTGGATCCGTTCCTCAGACATCGGGCCCTCCCAGGGGTTCGGCTTCCGGGTCCTCGAGACGCCCCGCGACATCCGCATCGAGCGGCGGCAGTTCATCGAGGGATGTGAGCCCGAACCGCTCGAGAAAATCGAAGCTCGTGCCGTACAGGATGGGTCGCCCTGGGGCATCGGCGCGCCCAAGCTCGACGACGAGTCTCCGGTGCAGCAGGCTCCGGATCGTGTAATCGGAATCGACTCCTCGAATGCGCTCGATGGCCGACTTCGTGACCGGCTGCCGGTAGGCGACGATGGCGACGGTCTCGAGCGAGGCCGGCGAGAGGTTGACGGCGTCCGCTCCGACGTAGCGTGCGACGAGTGCCCCAGCCTCGGGCGCCGTGGCCAGCTCGACACGATCGCCGGACAGCAGGAGCCGGATGCCGCGCGTGCGGAGCGACACTTCGAGATCGCCGAGCCGTTGGTCCACGGTCGCCCGATCCACGCC
>JBDTOF010000352.1:0-4607 GCA_039933375.1 Chloroflexota bacterium | reverse complement strand
GCCTTGGGCTTTGCGGCGGCCTTCGGCTTGGCGGCGGCAGCACCGTCAGCGGCCGGCTCGCGTGCCGTAGCCTTCCGGGCGCGGGCCTCTGGCTTCGTCGCAGCCGCGTCATCGGTCGGCGTGCCTGCCGCTGCCATCGCCGGTTCGACGGCCTCGGTCGTGGCGCCCACTGCGGTTTCGACCGGTGAAACCGGCCCGGCCTCGGCAGCCTTCGCCTCCGCCACTGACACGTCACTTCGAATGTCGATCCGCCAGCCAGTGAGCCGCGCAGCCAGACGTGCGTTCTGTCCCTCGCGCCCGATCGCCAGCGAAAGCATTCGCTCCGGGACGGTCACGTTAGCGATCCGATGCTCGACGTCGATGTCGACCGACAGGACCTGGGCAGGCGACAGTGCGTTGGCCACGAAGGCCGACGGGTCGTCGCTCCACGGGATGACGTCGATCTTCTCGCCGCCGAGCTCGGCGACGACGGCCTGCACGCGCGATCCACGCTGTCCGACGGTCGCTCCGACCGGATCGAGGCCCTCCTGGCGAGAGCCGACGGCGACCTTGCTGCGGCTGCCGGCCTCGCGGGCAATCGCCCGGACCTCGACCGTGCCGCTGTGGATCTCGGGAACCTCCAACTCGAACAGGCGCTTCAGGAACCCCTTGTGCGTCCTGGTCACGAACAGCGCCGGGCCCTTGGGCAAACGGCGCACTTCGAGGACGAAGGCCTTGACGTTCTGGCCGATCCGGTAGTGCTCGAGCGGAGACTGCTCGGTCGTGGCGAGGATGCCCTCAACGCCCTTGCCGACATCCAGGATGATCGCGCGGGGCTCGACTCGGTTGACCGTGCCGGTGATCAACTCGCCCTCTCGACTGGCGAACTGGTCGTAGACCACGTCTCGCTCCGCCTCACGCAGCCGCTGCAGGACCACCTGCTTGGCCGTTTGGGCGCCGATCCGGCCGAAGGAGTCCTCGTTCAGCTGCTCCGTCTCGACGAGGTCACCGGGTTGGACGTCGGCCTTGATGGCCCGGGCCTCATCCAGCGTGAACTGGGTCAACTCGTCCTCGACCTCAACGACGGCGACGCGGGCGCGGAAGACGCGGATCTTGCCGCTTTCGGCATCGATCTCGACGTGGATGTCTTCTTCATTGGCGATCCGCCGATAGGCGGACTGGATGGCGTCCTCGACGGTCCGGATCAGCTGCTCACGCGGGACCTGCTTCTCCGCGTTGAGCTGGAGGAGGGCACCGATGAAGTCTCGACTCATGGTCGCATCGCCCTCCATCTCTATCTGCTCTGGGGCCGCCCGAAAAAAATACGTGGGGGTCACCCACGTCCACGGAGGCGGCCATTCGATTCCGGCCCGGAGTATACACCGCGCCCTCGGGGGCGTCGATGCGACCCGCCTTGGCCGTCGGCTCCAACAGGCAACCGACCCGGGCCCGAGGGTCAGCCTGGGACAGCCGGATAGTGGCTCTCGACATAGGTGTCGAGCAGGTCGATGAACTCCCCCACCAGACCCTCACCGCGAAGGGTCCGGTCCAGTTTGCCATCGACGAAGACCGGAGCCACGGGCGCTTCGAAGGTGCCGGGCAGGCTGATCCCGATGTCGGCGTGCTTCGACTCGCCCGGACCGTTCACCACACAGCCCATGACCGCCACGGTCATGTTCTCGACGCCGGGATGTTGATCACGCCACTCGGGCATGCGCTCCTGGAGATGCGCCTGGATGCGCTCCGCCATTTCCTGAAAAAAGGTCGACGTGGTCCTCCCGCAACCGGGACAGGCACTGACCTGTGGCAGGAAGGCGCGCAGTCCCAGGGACTGGAGCACCTGTTGCGCGACACGGACCTCCTCCTCCCGCTCCCCGCCGGGTGCCGGCGTAAGTGAAACGCGAATGGTGTCGCCGATCCCCTCGTTCAGCAGGATCGCCAGGCCAGCGGTCGATGCGACGATCCCCTTCATCCCGAGTCCCGCCTCGGTGAGGCCGAGGTGCAGCGGATAGTCGCAGCGGGCGGCCAGGATCCGGTAGACGTCGACCAGGTCGCGCACCCGGCTGACCTTCGCAGACAGGATGATCCGGTCGTGCCCCAGGCCGGTTGCCTCGGCCAGTTCGGCAGATCGAAGCGCCGACTCGACCATGGCTTCGATCATCACGTCACGCGAGTCGCGGGCCACCGCCGCTCGTGCGTTCGCATCCATCAGGTCGGTAAGGAGCTGTTGATCCAGCGATCCCCAGTTGACCCCGATCCGGACGGGCTTGTCGCGCTCCATGGCGACACGCACGATCGTCTGGAAATGCTCGTCATGCCGCTTTGCGCCCACGTTCCCAGGGTTGATCCGGTACTTCGCGAGTCCGGCTGCCGCACCGGGATGGTCCACGAGCAGCTGGTGACCGTTGTAGTGGAAGTCCCCGACGATCGGCACTGAGATCCCGAGATCGCTGAGCTTGCGCAGGATCTCCGGGACAGCGGCCGCAGCAGCATCCGTGTTGACGGTGACCCGGACGAGTTGACTCCCGGCATGCGCCAGGCGAGCCACCTGGATCGCCGTGGCATCTGCATCGGCCGTGTCCGTGTTCGTCATCGACTGGACGACGACGGGATGAGCGCTCCCGACGAGGACGCCGCCCACGTCGACCGAATTCGTCGGACGCCGGCGTGGCCGTAGCTGATCCGTGTCGGTCATCCCCCAGCGAGACCTCGTACGATGTCGAAACCGGTGACCCAGACGAGGAACGCCATCAGCATCGCGAAGCCCACGACGTAGGTCAGGCGCTCCACTCGCATGGACAGGCGCGACCCGGCAATGCGCTTGATCACGAGGACCAGCATCCGCCCTCCGTCGAGCGGCGGGAACGGCAGAATGTTGACGATCGCGAGATTGGCGGACAGGATCCCTGCCAAGTAGAGCGTCACGATGGGCCCGAGGGTCCAGAAGACATCGCCGATCTGGGTTGCGATGCCGATCGGCCCCGACGCCGGGGGCGGCTCGGTTGGTCGACTGACAATGGCGGAACCGATCTGGCCGACGCCATCGATAATCAGCCGCATCGCATCTCCGGTGCGCTCGAGTCCGAGCCCGATGGCAACGTCCACGGGGTAATTGATCCGTTCGGACGTCGCCCGTGGCTCCAGTGGCAACGCCGGTACCTTGCCAATGCCCAGGGCGCCTTTGCCGGCGGCAACATCCGCCGCGTTCCGCAATGTGGCCGTCACATCGAGACGCGTGGCGTTTCGTTCAAGCTGGAGCGTGACCGTCCGGCCGGCACTGTCGCGCAGGACGCCGAGCACCGACGCCGTCCCGAATGCGCCGAATGCCGTGCCATCGACTCGTTCGATCACATCGCCGGCGCGAATCCCGGCCATGTCAGCCGGTGAACCCGGTTCCACGTACGAGACGTACACGCCGATCGCGGGGTCCCCGGTCAGGGCTATGCCGGTGAAGATCGCCGCGGACAGGGCGACATTCATCATCACACCGGCCACGAGAATGATCAGTTTGCGGGCAAGCCCCTGCGACGAGAACGATCGTCGGTCGTGCGGATCGTTGCCATCCTCGCCCTCGAGCTTGACGAATCCCCCGATCGGGAGCCAGTTGAGCGTGTAGAGCGTCTCCCCGACGTTGCGGAGCACCTTCGCGCGCGGCGGAAATCCGATCCCGAATTCGAGAACCCGCACGCCAAACAGTCGCGCAACCACGAAATGGCCGAGCTCGTGGACGATAACCAGGATGGTCAGGATCCCGATGAACAGGGCCGTCGTACCGATCGTCCTTGGGTTGTCGATACCGATGAGGACGACAGCCGCCACCAGCAGCGGGCCAATCAGGCGACGCGTAGAGAAGCGGGACGGGGGCCGGGTCATCGCGAGTCACCCAGGCCCGTGGGCTGGCGCAGCGCGGCGCGAATCTCCTGCTCCAGGGCGACGAGCGCGTCGAGATCCGGATCCGCCCCAGGCTGCGACCCCCAGCGCGTCACCGCGGCCTCGAGCATCCGCGGGATGCCGGGGAAATCCAGGACGCCGTCAAGGAACTGGGAGACTGCCACTTCATCGGCCGCAATCAGGGCCGCCGTCGCCCAGGGCCCAAGCGCACCGGCCTCACGGGCGATCCGGAGTGCCGGAAATCGAACCGGATCGGGCGCCCGGAAGTCGAGCCGCCCAATCTCCACGAGATCCGGAGCGTGCGCCGGTGATGGGCGTCGCTCGGGATAAGTCAGGGCGTACTGGATCGGGAGTCGCATATCAGGGGTCCCCAGTTGGGCCTTCACCGAGCCATCGACGAAGTGGACGGCCGAGTGCACGACGGACTGCGGGTGGATCACCACGTCGATCGCGTCGTAGGGGACATCGTACAGCCACCTCGCCTCCACGACCTCGAGGCCCTTGTTTGCGAGCGTCGCGCTGTCGATGGTGATCTTCGCCCCCATCGTCCAGGTCGGATGTCGCAATGCCTGGGCGGGTGTGATCGCGGCGAACTCCCTGGCGTCGAGGTCCAGGAATGGGCCGCCCGATGCGGTCAGGATGAGCCGCGAAATGGAGCCCGGCGGCTCGCCCACGAGACATTGCCAGATGGCGGAGTGTTCGGAGTCGATCGGACGAACCCAGCCGAGAACGTCGGC
>JBDTOF010000351.1:0-6792 GCA_039933375.1 Chloroflexota bacterium | reverse complement strand
GGCTCGTCCGGGAAGGTCAACATGGCCCTCGACGGGCTGCCGTCATTCACGGCCCTGCCCGGACCCGGCGAGCATCTCCGCGGCGCGATCTCGATCAGCCCGTCGATCGACGACATGGAGCGGGCCTATGACGATGCCAAGTACGGCCACTGGAGTCGGAAGCCCTACATCGACATCATCATCCCGACGCTCGTCGATCCATCGATGGCCCCGCCCGGCAAGCACGTCATGAGCTGCTTCGTCCAGTACGCGCCATACCACCTGGATCCGTCGCTCGGGACCTGGGATGACAACCGCGAGGCATTCGGCGATGCGGTCGTGGACCGGATCTCCGAGTTCGCCCCGGATCTCAAGTCGAAGATCCTTCACCGCAACGTCCAGACGCCGCTCGACATCGAGCGCACGACCGGCCTGACCGAGGGCAACATCTTCCAGGGCGAGCTGTCCCTGGAGCAGCTGTTCTTCAGCCGCCCGGTTCCGGGTTGGGCGCGCTTCAGGACGCCGGTCCGGGACCTCTGGCTGTGCGGGTCGGCCACCCATCCGGGCGGCGGGATCATGGGCGCCAACGGGCGCATTGCCGCGATGGAGCTGCTGCGCTCGCGCGGAAAGAAGATGGACTGATGGCCAGTTCGAACACCGGCGTGGCGCAGCCCGGCGCCGGCAGATCCGCCGGCTCGTGGGATGCCGTCGTCATCGGCGGTGGCCACAACGCGCTGGTCGCGGCGGCCTACCTGGCGAAGGGCGGCCTGAAGACCCTGGTGCTCGAGCGCCGGGACCGCCTCGGCGGTGCCGCGGACACGGTTGAACTGGCCCCCGGTATTCGCGTTCCGGCGCTGGCCCATACCGTCGGTCGGCTGCGACCATCCATCCAGCGCGAGCTCAACCTCAAGGCACACGGCCTGTCGCTGATGGCTCCAGACGTCCGCGCGTTCGCTCCGTCGCCCGATGGTTCCGCGGTCACGCTGTGGAGCGATGTCGCGAGGACATCCGAGGGCCTGCGCCCGAGATCGGCCGCCGATGCCGAGGCCTATGCCGGATTCGATCGGCTGGTCCGCTCGATGGGCCGGTTCCTCGACGAGCTCGGGCGCTCGGCGCCACCGGATATCGAAGCGCCAGGCATCGGCGATGCGCTGACCGGCCTGAAACTGGGTCGGGCGTTCCGCGGCCTTGGCAAGCACGACTCCCGGACGATCCTGCGCATCCTGCCGATGGCGATTGCCGATCTCGTGGCCGAGGCGTTCGAGACGGACGCGGTTCGGGCGGCGATCGCCTGGCGCGGAGTCCGATACAGCGCCGTGGGGCCGTGGTCCGCAGGCACGGCCGCGATGCTCCTCATGGACTCGGCCGGCAACGATGGCGGGGCCGCCGGCGAGACCGTCTTTGCGCGCGGCGGACCCGGGGCTCTGTCCGAGGCCCTTGCGTCCGGGGCTCGCGCGGCTGGCGTGGAGATCCGGACCGGGGCCGAGGTCGCGGCGATTACCTCGGCGGACGGTCGCGTGACCGGCGTCGTCCTTGCCGGCGGCGAGGAGATCAGCGCTCGCGCCGTGGTCTCGGGCGCTGATCCGAAGAGGACGCTGGTCGGGCTGGTGGATCCGGTGGCGCTCGGGCCGTCGCTCGGCTGGCGAGCCGGCAATATCCGGACGCCAGGTGTCGTGGCCAAGGTCAACCTCGTGCTCAAGCGGCTGCCGACATTCCCGGCCGCCGGTGACGATGCCGACCAGTTGCTCCGCGGGCGGATCCTCGTGGCGCCCGGTATCGATGCGATGGAGCGCGCCTTCGACGCGTCCAAGTACGGCCGCTTCTCCGATACGCCCATCCTCGAGGCGACGATCCCGTCGCTCGCCGATCCGTCGCTGGTCGAGGGTGCGAAGACCGGAACCCACGTGATGAGCGTCATCGCGCAGTACGCGCCGTACTCGCTCCGCGACGGCTCATGGGATGTGGCCGCGACCGACGCGCTCGGGGACGCCGTGATCGCAACGTTGGAGGGCGTGGCGCCCGGTATCGGCAAGCTCATCACGCATCGGCAGGTGTTGACACCGCTAGATCTCGAGCATGACTACGGGTTGACGGGTGGCCATCCGCTCCACGCTGAGGCAGGACTCGACCAGTTCTACCTGTGGCGCCCGCTCCTCGGCCACGGCCGCTACCGGATCGGCGGCCTTGACGGGCTCTACCTGTGCGGGTCCGGTGCCCATCCCGGTGGCGGCATCACCGGCGGTCCCGGTCAGAACGCCGCACGCGAGATCCTCGGGGACCGCAAGAAGCGCCGCTGACGGTCCTTACATGCAGGTTCGAAGGCCGCCCGTCATATGACGGGCGGCCTTTCTTGGCGGTTGATCGCCCCGACTACTTCTCGCGGGTCGTCACGTAGAGGTCCTGCGACCCCTCGCCGCCGGCCCGCGTCGAGCCGAAGTAGAGCGTCCTTCCGTCCCAGGAGAGGGTCGCCCGCAGGTCGTTCGCGGTGCTGTTCACGTCGCTGCCCAGGTTCGTCGGCGACGACCACGGGTCAGACGTGCTTACGCGGGTCGACGTCCATAGGTCCAGGCCGCCGATCCCCGCCCGCCCGGTTCGAGTCGAAGAAGATCTCGAGCCCGTCGCGGCGCAGGTTCGGACGGTTGTCATTGAGGGTCGTGTTCAGGCCTGGCACCAGCGCCGGCGCGCCGAATGAGGCACCGTCGTAGGCGCTCAACCAGATGTCGGCGCCACCGGGCCCGCCGGCACGCGTACTCGAGAAATAGAGCTCGGTCCCGACGAAGGAGGGGCTCGCCTCGTTGCCGTTGCTGTTGACCGTACAGCCGAGATTCGTCGGCTCGGCCCACCCTCTGGTTGTGTGAAGGCGGGTCACGAAGATGTCATCACCGCCGCAAATGCCGCCTGACCTCACGAACAGGAACGTCTTGCCGTTCCGGTGCGCCGCCGGGCAGAGCTCGTCCGCCGAGGTGTTGACCGCCGTGAAGTTGACCGGGTCGCCCCAGGCGCCGTCCGCTCCGCGAAGCGAGTACCAGATGTCGAACCCACCCTGTCCGCCGGCACGGGTCGACGCGAAATAGAGAATGTCGTCCCGCTGGGCCACGAAGGCGCAACCCTCGAGCGCCGCCGTGTTCAGGCTCACGCTTGTGCCCGAGACCGACTCGGCGTTCACCGCTGGCGACCAGCCGGCGAAGCTCATCGCGTAGGCGAGCGTGGAGGTAGCCGTGAGCGCACCGACTGCAGTGGCCGCGGCGACGATGGTTCGTTTGATGCGCATGACTTTCCTCCACGTTCTGGTGTGCCGAAACTTCACCCCGCATCGTGGAAGGATCCACCCTTTCTACTCTTGTGCCCATTCGCCGAACGGCGTATTTTCCGGCCATGAACCGGCTGCCCTGGGCCGATCTTGAGGCGATCCTGAGTTTCGTGGCCGATGTGGGCGACCTCGATTTCGACCGCCCGTACCCACACACGGTGCTCGAGCGCCTGGCTGGGCTCGTCCCCTGCGACGCCGTTACCTACCAGGAGGCCGATCTTCACGCGAAGCGCTTCCGAATGGTGGTGGGGGTCGGTCCTGATGGCGACGCCGACGACGCCATCGACGAAGAGCAGCTGTACTGGGCAGTCGGACCATGCCCGATCTCCGACTACCGGGACCGGACCGGCGACCTCGCTGCGGTCAGGATGTCGGACGTGGTCAGCCAGCGGCGGTACCGCGAGATGCCGATCTTCCGGGAGTACTTCCGTCCCGCCGGCCTTGAGCAGATGATCGATGTTGGATTGCCGACCGCCCCGCAATGTCACCGCTCGTTCATCCTCTTCCGCCAGGAAAGTGACCGTGAGTTTTCCGAGCGAGATCGCGCCGTTCTCGATGCGGTGCAACCTCATTTCTCCCGTTTCGAGCAGGTGGCCGCGCTGCGGCACCAGTTGGCGGAGCGGGCTCGCGCGCAGGACTCCAGCGCCGAGGCCCGACCCTTGACGCAACTAACCACGCGTGAGCGCCAGATCGTCGAGCTGGTCGCTGAAGGAAAGACCAACGCGCAGATCGCCCTAGAGCTGTGGGTCGCCCCAAGCACCGTGAAGAAGCACCTGGAAAACGTGTACGAGAAGCTGGGCGTGGGCAGGCGGGCAGCAGCCGCGACATGGGTGGGTCTCAACCACTGACCGGCGGCTAGATTTCGGGCCTCGTCCTGGATACGGGTGCCGTCTCTGCCCCGCTGAACCGCAGCTCGCCGCGTCCGGCGAGCGACACGTCTCGGACCTAGACATTCGCCGGGGCAGCTGTACGCTCCGCCAGATGCCCGTCCCCTTCATCGGCCGGCGTTCCGAACTCGCCAGCCTCGCATCATTGCTCCGGGCCGCTCGAGCCAAGCGCACGCCGACGGCTGCGCTCGTGATCGGCGAGCCTGGCAGTGGCAAGAGCCGGCTGCTCAAGGAGGCTGCCGCCAGCTGGGGAGTCGAGCGAACGGTCCGCGTCGTCGGATTCGAGACAACCAATGCGATCCCCCTGGCTGCTGCAGGAGACCTGCTTCGACTGCTGTCCGAGGTCCCGGACGAAGGGCCGAATCTCCATCGACTCAGCTTCGAGGAGCCCGGGCGCGCGAGGTTCGCGAACGAACGGCGCGATGCGCTCAGGATCTTCGAGGCTGCCCAACGGGCGCTTGGCGGGTACGGCCCGCTGCTCGTCGTGATCGATGACCTGCAGTGGGTGGACGAGCGATCGGTTGCCCTCCTGCACTATCTCCTCAGAGCCGCAGGGCAGACCGGCCGGTCTCTCGCGTTTCTCGCCGCCGCGCGGCCATCGCCAGCGGCCGCAACCTTCGGCGCCGCGCTCGGGGCCGAGCTGGGCGAGGAACACCGCCGGGTCCTTGAACTCGGTCCCTTGCCGCTGGAAGACGGCGTGGCGCTATCCCGGGCGATCGACGGTCAACTCGACGATCGTGCCGCGGCCGATCTGTGGCGGCGAGCGAAGGGCTCGCCATTCTGGCTGGAGGCCCTTTCAAGAAGCCGCGGCGTGAGTGACCCGGCAGTCCTCATGGGCGAGCGACTCCGGACCCTGACCGGCGACGCAGGCAGCCTTCTGGCCGTCCTCGCCGTCGCGGCCCGGCCGCTCCTGGTCGAAGAGGCAGCAGAACTGCTGGACTGGGGAACCCCGCGGACCGGTCTCGCGGCCGACGAGCTCGTCACCCGCGGCCTTGTCGTCTCCGTTGCCGGGAGCATCCGGGTGGGCCATGACCTGATCCGTGAATCAGTTGCGCACTCGCTCCCGGCGACGGCTCGGCGCCGTCTCGCTGCCAGGCTCGCGGAATGGCTCGGTGGCCAGGCAGGAGATGACGCAGCGCTCCTCCGCGAGGCGCTCGGGCATCAGGTCGAAAGTGGGCTGCCCACCGCACCGCTCATCGAACGCCTGCTCTCGTCGTCGGGCCGGCGCCTCCTCGACCGCGCCGACCTGCGGCTCCTGGGAACGCTCATCGATGCGATCCCGCCAGCCGGCGAAGGCCGCGTCGCGCTCGATCGCGGGCTCGGCGAACTCGCCGCAGCGCTGGGAGATCAGGAGCTCGCGCTGGATCGTTGGACGCGGGTGAGCGACGAGACGTCCGACCTGGCCACCCGCCAGGAGGCAGAAATCGAGGCGGCGCAGGCGGCGTTCCACCTCCGGGGTGGCGCGACTGCCCACGAGCACCTGGATCGGGCTCGCGCAGCGCCGCCGGCGTCCCCGATCCTGGCGCTCCGCCTGCTGACGCGCGAGGCGGAGGTTGAACTGTGGCTTGACCACGAGACCGAAAAGGGGGCACGCACGGCCGAGCGCGCGCTGCGTGTGGCCGAGGAAATGGCGACCGCGTCCGGCGGTATCGGCGGCCTGGCTCCGGATCAGCGACGAGCCTATTTCAGCGCGCTGCTGGTGGCGAGCGATGCGGCCCTTCAGCAGGATCGAGCCCGGGAGGTCATGCGGCTGAGCGAGCTCATGCTGGGACTCGTCCAGGGCCTCGACGAGGAGTCCAGGATCGCCGGCTCCCTGCGCTCCGGATTCGCTCTCCGGCCGCTCGGTCGGCCACGTGAAGCCGAGGCACGATACCGGCAGGCCTGGGACGAGTCCCGGCGGCTCGTACTGCCGACGCTGATGCTCGAGGCCGGTCACGGCCTGATGCGAACGCTCCGCGACCTGGGGAGAATCGAGGAAGCCCGGACCATTGCGGCCGCGATGATTGACCTCGAAGCACGCATCCGGAATGCGCCGCGGCGTTGGGGGAACACGTCCGGGATCCTGCACGCGATCGAACTCGCGCTCAGCGACCCGGCTACCGCCCTGCGGGACTTGCGGCACGATGCGCTCGAGGAATCCGACCCACACTACCGACTGTCGATCTACCAGGTCATGGCCGTCTGGCAGGCGCGTACGGGCGGTGATCGGGCCGCTGCCCAGGTCGAATCGGATCTCGCGGCCGCCCGCGAGGCATCCGGACTCGCCCGCTGTCCCCGTTGTGCGTCGGAGCTCATCGTGGTCTCCGCAGAGGCGCTCGCCCGCATCGGTCGGCCCGATGCTGCTCGCCTCGAGCTGGCCGGCTGGCAGCGGCAAGGAACCGAGGCGTATCTCCAACGTGATCTATGGGGAATGCGCGCCGCTGCCGCGATTGCCATGGCCGATGGTCTCCCTGAGGAGGCCGTGTCGATCCTCGACCGTGCCACGAAGCTCCTCTTGGAGGCGGGTCTGCTCGAAGATCTCATCTGGGCTGAACTCGACCTCGGCCGCGCACTCGTACACCTGGACCGCACGCGGGCGGTGGCTGCCTTCACCTCTGCCGCGAGGCTTGCGGAGCA
>JBDTOF010000350.1:0-13764 GCA_039933375.1 Chloroflexota bacterium | reverse complement strand
AGATCCCGCTCGAGCACGGTGGTCCGCGCCTCGATCTCGCCGACCTCGCGAGCAACCTGATGAACGCGCATCAGGTGCGCTTCGAGGATCGCCTCGAGACTGCGTTCTTCGCTGCCCTGCGTGATCGCCATGAGGCGCCGGGTCAGCGCGGTCGTCCGCCGGGACTGGACCACAATCATGACGATGAGGATCAATCCGACGACCCCGATGAGGAACGCGATCGCCGCAAGATTGGCGTCAATGAAGGCCTTGGCGTCGATGGGTCTGCTCCTTGAAACCAGTGGCGCTCGAGTTTACCGCCGCGCTGATTCCATGACCCGCCCGGGCCCCCGGTGTATCCTCCGCCGGCGGGATCAACCCGCTCCAGACACAACAGGAGAACGCCGCCCGATGGCGAAGCGCACGCGCTACCCAGGCCGCCCCGCCCCGCACCGGCCGACCGCCAAAGGTGCATCGAGCAACGCCGGCGCCCCCCGCGCGGTCGGGCTGACCAGCACCGAAGTCGCCCGCGCGGCCGAGCTCGAGGCTGAGCTGGTCGCGCGCGAGCGGGAGGCCATCAAGGACAACGCGCGAAGGCGCGCCCGCACACGGAGCGGCATCGATCTGTCGATCGCCACGAGTGCGGCGGAGCCGCTGTCGATTCGAGCGGCCCACGAATATGCGTACGTGGCTCGCGACGTCCGTCGGATCGTCATCACCGCGATCTTCATGTTCTCGATTCTCGCCGTGCTATGGCTGCTCGTGAACGTCGGCGGGTTCAACATCTTCTGATCAACTCTGGGCCCGCGTAGACTCACGGACATGCCCGCCCGCCGGCCCAGCGCTCGATTGACAGGGGCCCGCCCCGAAGCGCTCTTTCAGCCGCCCCAGGATCGCCAGCCACTGGCCGCTCGGATGCGACCACGCTCGCTCGACGAGTTCGTCGGCCAGGAACACCTCGTCGGTGAGCAGGGCCCGCTCCGCCGATCGGTCGCCCGTGGCCACCTGACCTCGCTCCTCCTGTGGGGTCCGCCCGGGACCGGTAAGACATCACTGGCCCGCCTCCTCGCGACCGAGATCGGGGCCGAGTTCACGACGCTTTCCGCGGTCATGTCCGGCGTCGCCGACGTCCGGGTTGCCCTGGCCGCAGCCCAGGAGCGGCTGACGCTGCATGGCTCGCGGACGGTTCTCTTCATCGACGAGATCCATCGCTTCAACAAGTCGCAGCAGGATGCCCTGCTCCCGCATGTCGAGGATGGGACGGTCACGCTCATTGGCGCGACGACCGAAAACCCCTATTTCGAGGTCAATGCAGCTCTTCTTTCGAGGCTCCGAGTCTGGCGCCTCGAACCACTCGTGGATGCCGACATCGAGACCGTCGTGGAGCGCGCCCTCGCTGATGTCGAACGCGGGCTCGGCGGGGCGCTCGGGCCACCAGGAGGCGTCTTCCTCGAGGAGGAACCTCGCGGGCACCTGGTGTCCATGGCCGGCGGTGACGCGCGATCCGCGCTGAACGTGCTTGAAGGTGCCGTTGCCCTCGCAGAGGACGCTGATCGACGAGGTGATACGGGCAGGATCGTGCCGACCCTGGCAGACGTCGAAGCGGCCGCTCAGCAGCGAGTCCTGGCCTACGATCGAGCGGGCGACGGTCACTACGACACGGTCTCGGCCTTCATCAAGAGCCTTCGCGGCAACGACCCGGATGCGGCGATGTACTGGCTGGCAGCCATGATCGCCGCCGGCGAGGATCCCAAGTTCATCGCCCGGCGGCTCATCATCAGCGCCAGTGAGGACGTCGGGAACGCGGATCCACGAGCGCTGCAGGTGGCAATTGCCGCCGCGCAGGCCCTGGACTGGATCGGGCTGCCCGAGGCCCGCTATGCCCTCGCGCAGGCGACGGCCTACATCGCAACGGCACCGAAATCGAACCGCTCCGGTCTGGCCTTTGCAGCGGCGTCCGGTGCGGTGGAAGAGCACGGGGCATTGCCCGTACCGCTCCATCTTCGAAACGCCGCGAACCCGCGGATGAAGCATCACGGGATCGGTGTCGGCTACCGCTACCCGCACGACTACGAGGGCGCCGACATCGAGCAACGCTACCTGCCCGATGAGCTCGGGGCAGCGCACTACTACCTGCCGTCCGATCAGGGCTACGAGGTCACGATCGCCGCCCGAATGGAGGCCCGGGTGCAGGCCCGAACGGAGGGTCCCCGTCGAAAGGGCCGCTCCGACATCCCCGCGACGGCGATGGGCGATGCCACGAAAGCAAGCATGGACAGCCGCAGGAAGCTGGCCGAGACACAGAAGCGAGACGCCGGGGATTAGGCGCGGAGCCGGATGACGTCGGGGGACGGCGCTCCTGCGCCTCGCGGCCGAGCATGCGAGGATCCTTCCTGTAGTCATGACCCGCCCGTGGAGATTCGCCCCGTGACCCGCTTCGAGCCCAACCTCCGAATTCCTGGCCCGACCGGCCTGCCGCCAAGCGTCCGTGACGCGGGTGGCCGGCAGATGATCAACCACCGCGGACCGGAGTTCGCGGCGATGCTCCAGCGCGTTCAGGACGGCATGAAGCCGTACTTCGGGACGACGAGCGACATCGCGATCGTGTCCAGCGCCGGGACGGGTGGGCTCGAGGCCGCCATCGTCAACGTCCTCTCCCCTGGCGACCGGGTCCTTGGCGTGTCGATCGGGTCATTCGGGGATCGCTTCGCCAAGATCGCCGAGACCTATGGCGCGGACGTCGACCGGGTCAGCGCCGAGTGGGGCTGGGCGGCTGATCCCGCGGAGCTTCGCGAGCGACTGCCGGCCGCGAACTATCGGGCCGTCCTGTTGACGCACAACGAAACATCCACCGGCGTGATGAACCCGATCCCTGCCCTTGTGGCGGCGGTCCGCGAAACATCGCCCGACACCTTGATCCTCGTCGATAGCGTTTCCGGCCTGGGGGCCGTCCCGTTCGAGATGGATGCGTGGGGGTGCGACCTTGTCATCACTGGATCCCAGAAGGCATGGATGGCGGCCCCCGGGCTGGCCATGATCGCGGCGTCTGAGCGTGGCTGGGCCGCCATGGAGACCGCACGCATGCCGCGCTTCTACTTCGATCTCCTGAAGCATCGAGCCAGCGCGCAAACCGGCGAGACCCCGTGGACGCCCGCGATCGCTGTCGTCTACCAGGTTGACGAGGGCCTGCGGCTGATGGCGGCCGAGGGCGCGGCGAAGATCTTCGCGCGACACGAGGCGTGCGCAGCGGCGACGCAGGCCGGCCTCACGGCGCTCGGCTTCGAGCTCTTCGCGGACCCGGCCCATCGCTCGAAAACCGTGACCGCTGCCCGGATCCCGGACGGCCTCGATTGGAAGGCCTTCAACGGTGACGTCAAACGACGCGGTCTGGTCATGGCGGGCGGCCAGGGCCAGCTGCAGGGCAAGATCTTCCGGGTCGGCCACCTCGGATCGGTGGTCGTCGACGAGATCCTGGGGGCCATGGGGACCCTTGAGGAAGCACTCCAGGCGGCTGGACGACCAGTCGACATTGGCGCGGGCGTCGCCGCCGCCCAGCGAGCCGCCGTCGCGACCAAGCAGGGCAGCGCACCGGCATGAGGATCCTGGTCGCCGAGCAGGTCGCCGAAGAGGGAGTGGATCGCCTGCGGGCGGCCCACGAGGTCGAGCTGCGACCCGGCCTCGATCCGGCGGCATTGCGAGCGATTGTCGGCGAGTACGACGCCCTCATCGTTCGGAGCCAGGTCCAGGTGGATGCGGCCCTCATCGCGGCGGGAACCCGGCTCCAGGTCATCGGCCGGGCCGGCGTCGGCGTGGACAACGTCGACCTCGACGCCGCAACGCGGGCCGGGATCACGGTCGTCAACGCGCCGACCGGCAACACGATCGCTGCCGCTGAACACACGTTTGCCCTGCTGATGGGCCTCGCTCGCAAGGTGGCTGCGGCCGACGCTTCAGTCCGTCGGGGCGAGTGGAAGCGCTCACAGTTCCAGGGCGTCGAACTCCGCGGCCGAACCCTCGGGATCGTCGGCCTCGGCAAGATCGGGATGGCCATCGCCGACCGCGCCCGGGGCTTCGAGATGCGGGTCCTGGGCGTGGATCCGTATGTCACCGCCGAGCAGGCGGCCCTGCATGGCGTCGAGGTCGTCGATCTCGATGAACTCCTCGCGCGCTCGGACGCGGTCACCGTTCACGTGCCGCTGAATCGAGCGACGCGCGGCCTCATCGGACCGAAAGCCATCGCCAGGATGCGACCCGGCGCGTTCGTCCTCAACGTCGCCCGCGGCGGGATCATCGACGAGGCAGCCGTGGCGAGCGCGCTGCGTGCCGGTCACCTCGGAGGGGCCGGAGTTGACGTCTTCGAAACCGAGCCGCCAACGGACTCGCCGCTGCTGAACGCACCGAATACGTTGCTGACGCCCCACCTCGGTGCGTCGACGGCCGAAGCACAGGTTGCCGTATCCGAGGAAATCGCCGACCAGGTGATCGAGGTCCTGGCCGGGCGGGCAGCGCGGTATGCGGTCAACGCTCCTCTGCTGCCCCCAGAGGCGGCCAGCGCGATCGGGCCCTACCTCCCCCTAGCCGAGATCCTCGGCCGGTTCTTCGTGCAGTTCGCGGGGACCGGAGTGGAGACGCTGACCCTCGATGTTGCGGGCGAGCCCGCGTCGTTCGACGCCTCCCCCATCACCGCGGCACTGCTGCGCGGGCTGCTCGAGCGGGTCACGACCGAGCGAGTGAACCTCGTCAATGCGGCCCTTCTCGCCAGGGCGCGAGGGATCAGCGTGGTTGAGCGCCGAAGCCGCGATGCAGGCTCGTTCAGTGCGCTGATCACGGTCTCGGGAACGGTCAACGGCCGGGCCGTCGCGGTTGGCGGGACGGTAGCCAACGGGGAACCGCGGATCGTCCTCCTGAACGACTACCGACTCGACATGGCGCCCGCCGACGTGATGCTGATCACCAGGCACCACGATCAACCGGGCACCATTGGACGGATCGGCGGTCTCCTCGGGGCTGCCGACGTGAATATCTCGGCGATGCATCTCGCGAGATCCGCTCCGCGGGCTGACGCGCTGATGATCCTCGCGCTCGACGACGACATCCCGGAGGGGCTCGCGGATTCGATCCGCGATCACGAGGCGCTGATCGATCTGTGGACCATCCGGCTGGGAGTCGAACGCTGAACGAGGAGCTCGAGAGTCCGCCCCACCGACCCGTTGTCCCTGTCGGACTCGAGGCAACGATCGTGCTGCTCCGTCATGGCGAATCGGCCTGGGTCGCCGAGGGCCGGTTCCAGGGCCAGGGGGACTCGGAGCTGTCGCCTCAGGGACTTCGCCAGGCAGCGCTCGCGGGATCGCGTCTCGCGGACCCGGGCGTTGTCCCGGCCCTCCCGATTCCGTCAGGCCCACCGCTCGAGATCCGCCACTCTCCGCTGGCCCGTACCACCCAGACGGCGGCCGCGGTCGCCGCTGCATATTCGGCGAGGAGCGCGAGTCCGACCGAGGTCCCCGTCGTTCCGGATCCCGGACTCCTGGAGATCGGCCAAGGCCTGTGGGAAGGTCGCCACACCGCTGAGATCGAAGAGCGTTGGGGCGACGTCCTCGCCGGCTGGCGCCAGGACCCGCTCGTCACCTGGGCGCCCGAGGGCGAACCACTCCGTGCCGTCGATCAACGCGTGCGCGCATCGCTCGCCGCGACCCTCGGGGACCTCGCGACACGCACGCCGCCCTCAGCCGGACAGCGCTCACAAGTGCTCGGCTATGGCGCCACGCCCGGAGATGAGCCGTGGCTGGTCCTGGTCGGCCACGATGGCGTCTTCAAGGTTGTTCTGCTGGCCCTGCTGGATCTTCCGCTGACGAGGTTCTGGTCCTTTCCGTTCGCTCTTTGCGGGATCACCGTGATCGAGATCCGGGCAGGGCGAGCGCGCCTGCGGGCCCACAACCTGACCGAACACCTCGCGCCGCTCGAGACCGAGCGCCAGCGTCATCGGGACCAGGATCGAGGTCGTTCCGGTGCCCTCTGAGGACTCGGTCTAGCGTCCCCGTCCCGGCCCCCGGACGCCGCGGCGGCGGAACGCAAGGCGGAGGAGTCCCAGCCGGAGCCGGCGGTGAGCGATTGCGACACCACGCAGGCGATCTTCACCGAGGTCCCGGCGCCCATAGGCAACCTCGACCTTCGCCTCGGCCACCGTCGACAGTTCGGGACGCATCAACGGCACCTCGTCCGCGAGGCTGCCGGCAAACTCGAAGACCGTCTGAGAAGGTCGCGGCGCGAACCCAAACCGGGCTGCCCAGCGGGCGACGGACCCCCATGCCGTGTCGGGTGCCATCGGATGACCGCCACGACGCCAGGCAACCGAGGCGAAGGCGAGGCCGCCAATGGCCAGCAGCAGAGCAATCGCAATGAACGGCCCACTCGAGCGGCCACCCCCGAATACACCGCCAGGATCACCCTGGTCATCTGGCCCGACACCACCAGGCACGTCGAACCCGCTGCTTCGAGGGCCGCTGCTCGAGATGTCCAGCGACGGCACCGGGGTCGGACTGGCGGGCGCTCCGGAGGGAATCGCGACCGGCGCGCCGACGCCGCCGCCGGTCGGGTCGAAGTCAACCCAGCCATAGCCTGGGAACAGCACCTCGACCCACGCGTGAGCACCGCTATTGCGGACTACTTCGGTGCCGGAGCCCGACCGCGCACCCGGGAGGAAGCCCTGGGCGAAGCGGGCCGGAACGCCCGCTTGGCGCAGCAGGATCGTCATCATGGTGGCGTAGTACTGGCAGTAGCCGGCGCGGATACGGGCGAAGCACTCGACGGTCGAGAGCCCGGAGCACTGGGCCTGCACCTCATCCTGCACATCGGTGTCGTAGCGGAAGTTCGCCGGATCGAGAAGGTACGTCTGGAGGGCGAGGGCCAGGTCATACGGGTTGTCCGGCGCACTGGCCCTGACCGTGTCGAGGATGGCCATCGAAGCCGGCCCGAGGGAACCAGCGGGTACGTCCAGGTACAGCCGCTTGACGTCCGGCGTGTAGATCCGACTCGCTACACGGAGCCGGTTCTCGGTGATGCCGCCAGGCACGTCCCCAACGACGGGAACCAGGGCTGTGACCGTGTAGTCGGACGCACCACCGACATTGACCGATGCAAACCAGGCCTGGGTCCTGGTGACGAGGACCTCCGATGGCTGGTCAACCCGCTCAACCGTCTGCGGGCTGACGAGGTACCCCTGGGCGAGGGTGTCCGGCACGATACGGACTTGGACCTCGCGGCGACCGGCCAGCGCGACCGGGTCGTCGGCAAGCGACTTCAGCAATGCCTCGTTTGGCGACCGATCAATCGTCAGTGTGTCGCCCCAGCTCCAGGCGTTCAGTTCGAACTTCGCGTAGGCACCCACCCGCCACCGGAACGGCTCCGTTTCTCCGGGCTGCACGTGAGCCGTGAAGGCGATCCCATCGTTCTGGATCCAGGAACCGATGATCGGAGACTGAGCGCCGAAAACGACGACCCCCGGGTCTCGCGATTCGCCACCGAGCGGGAGGTAACGTTGGAGCGACTGAGACATCCGGATCAGGGTGGCCGGAATGTCCTTCCAGACTCCCTGGAGGGGTGCTGACGACGCGGTCGCGGTCAGGACCAGGGAGCCGAGAATGGCAGCACCTACGAACATGGCACCGCTCCGGAGATACATGCCTCCGACGAGGTCCGGGTCGCCGATCCGGCGTCGGATCCAGGCGGCGCCCGCCTCGGCCGAATGCGATCGCGCGAGGAGGGTGAGCGCACCCAGGGAGAACAGGACGATCAGGTGCAACTGGTCGTTTCGCGTCAGGGTCATGTTGGCCAGGAGCAGGAGCCCCGATGGCACGATCGCATCGAGCGGTCTGCGGTGACCGAAGACTGCGTACGAAGCGTGCTGTCCGGCGGCCCATACGATTGCGCCGAAGGCGATGAAGTAGTGCCCGTACTGGGACGTGAGTGAGAGACCGCGGATGGCAAGGTCGATCCAGACCTGGGTCACGACCTCCGCGGACGCATGGAATCGAGCGGCAAGGGCAGCCGGCAGGTACCCCGTCACGCTATCGCCGAGGACGATCCCGCCGGCGACGACGGGGAGGATCAGGGCCGCGAACGCGGCACCGAACAGGTGGGTTGTCCAGCGGCCCCAGCCCAGCTTGGCGCCAAAGAAACCCACCGCGATCCCGGCGAAACCGACGCTGGGCAGGAAGTCTGTCAGCGACCCGACGCCGCGCACCCACTTCGCATCGTCGATGGACCATGCCAGAGCCACAATCATGATCGCCACCGCGCCGAGCGTCGACCAACCCTCGGCGGGTCCGCTGAGCAGCCGTCGCAGGCGGCTTTCCTCGGGCCGTGGGAGCCACACGTCCGTCGTCATTGAACTCGACCCAGGAGGTCGCCGAGCGGGACGCCGGGGACCAGCGTGTGAACGACGACACCGAACTCGGCGAGCGCATGCCGGAGATCACGTGATCGGCGCCGCGCAGCGTCGTCTTCGTCATCGCTGGCAGCCGACTCCGTCGCCCGTCCCGGGTGCAGCTGTTCGTCACGGGTCAAGCGGGCAAAGGCCACCGCGTCGAAGGTGACCGCGACGCAGGCGATGCCACGGGTCCTCAGCGCCGCCAGCGGCCGGACCCAGTCAGTGCTCAGCGATGGCGTGATGATCACGGCCGTCGTCCCACGCCGAATTCGTGGGATCGTCGAGATCAGGGCCTCAGCCAACGACGAGGCTCCGTCGCCTTCGACGGCCGCCAGGAGCTGCATGATCTTGAGTCGCTGGCGCGATCCGCGGTCCGGCGGTACGTGCCCAAGGCGGTGGGCGTTGACCGTGATCCCGACCGAGCGGTTCTCCCGGAGTGCCTTGTCGGCCACGGAAGCCGCGGCGCGGACGGCGACTTCGACCGTCGACTCGTCTCCGCGGCCGAGTTGCCCCGCGCGCTCGAGATCGAGCACGATCCAGGCGTCGGCGGTCTGCTCCAGATCGAATTCCTTGACGTGGATCTCGCCGTGGCGGGCAGTGGACTTCCAGTGGATCCGGTTGAAGGCATCGCCCGGCGCCCACGGACGAACGGTCGTGGCCAGAGGCGATGTCTGGAGCGTCCGTTCGGGCGCGGCCCGGCTGCCATCGACGTTGGCCGGCGGCAGGACCCACAGCGGCAACGGCTCAACGCGGGGGTAAACGACCGCGGTGGCGCCCGCCCCGACGGCTGCTGACGACTGGAACAGGCCGAAAGGATCGCCCGTCCGGATCTGGAGTGGCTCGATCCGGAAATGGCCCCGCCGGGTGAGCGGGGTCCTGACCGCCCAGGAGCGCTCGGTCCGGCCCGACAGGCCGAATGCGCGGCCGGGGAGGCCCGCCGGAAGCGAGGTGGGGTTGTGGATCTCGAGCCACGGTTTCAGCAGGCGACTCGTACTTCGCACCGTGTAAGTGATCCGCAGCCGATCGCCCACGTGGCCCGAGAGCTGATTCACGGCGTATCCGGCCTCCAGGTCCGTGAGACCGAGCCGGACCAGGACATACGACCCGCCGACCACGATGAACCCGAGGTAGACCAGGTAGAACAGGAATGGCAGTCCGGTCGAGAACGCAGCGACCACCAGCACCGCCGAGATCAGCAGTAGTTGCACGCGACGGAGATTCCGCCTCATGGTGGTCAATCCGATCCGGTCACGCCTCGGAGGCGGTCAGGCGGGCCGAAATCTCGACGGGGCGGGAATGGGTTCCGCTCGGACCGGCCGGCCTGATCCCCTCGATCGGCGTGGTCTCCAGGAGCTCCGCGACGATATGGCTGGCCTGGATATCGTGGACGGTGGAGCTCGTCTTGATGATCAGCCGGTGCGCGAGGGCGGATTCCGCGAGGGACTTGACGTCGTCGGGCAGGACGTAGTCACGGCCAAGCAGCCCCGCAAGTGCCTGACCGGCCCGATACAGGGCGATCGATCCGCGCGGCGAGGCTCCGAGATACACGTCGGGATGGCTCCGCGTTGCGGTGACCAGTCGCACGATGTAGTCCGCCACCGAGGGGTCGACGTAGACATCGCGGACAGCCGCCTGCATCTCCCGAAGCTCCTCGACGGAGAGGACCTCATCAAGCTGGTCGATCGGGTGCTGCCGGCGCTGCTCGTCGAGCACCCTGATCTCTTCACTCTGCTGGGGATAACCGAGGCGAATCCGGAGCATGAAGCGATCGAGCTGGGCCTCCGGCAGTGCGAATGTTCCCTCGTACTCGATCGGGTTCTGGGTGGCGATGACCAGGAAGGGGTCCGGCATCGGCCAGGTGATGCCATCGACCGTCGCCTGGCGCTCCTCCATGCATTCGAGGAGCGATGACTGGGTCTTCGGGGTCGCCCGATTGATCTCATCAGCCAGCACGATCTGGCTGATGATCGGGCCCGGCCGGAATTCGAACTCCTGGGTCTTCTGGTTGTAGATCGACATGCCGGTCACATCGGACGGCAGGAGATCGGGGGTGAACTGGATCCGGCGGAAGGTGCAGCCCAGGCTCTTGGCGATGGCCTTGGCGAGCACAGTCTTGCCCGTCCCGGGAACGTCCTCTATGAGCAGGTGGCCGCGACAAAGCAATGCCACCAGGGCCATCCGGACCTCGTCATGCTTGCCGATGATCACCCGCTCGACATTCGCGATGACCTTGTCGCCGGATTCCTTGATCGTCGTCATCCGTCCCCTCGATTTCGCCGTTCGGGTGGCGCGCCTGGCGCACGGTGTTGCCGGATGGTACGACGGAGGCGCCCGAACGGTTCCCGGCAAGTCACCCCTGGGTCACGGTCCGGATCCCCGCCCACACCGTCATCGAGGCACCGACCGCCGCCATCATGGCGAGAATTGGTTCGCCACCGACCCATGAAGCGACGGCCATGATCGTGAATACGCCCGCCAGGAACAGTGCGATGGCGGCCAGACCAATCCGCTCGATCCACGGCCGGCCGGGGGTCGGTTCGGTCACAGCCCCGCCCAGGCCTTCCAGGCGGCCAGCAACGTGCCGGCGATCGGGGCGGCCCGATCGGAGCCGTGACCGCCCTGCTCCACCACGACGGCGATCGCAATCTGCGGCGCCTCGGCCGGGGCAAACCCGATGAACCACGAGTTCGGCGCGTCCGGTCCACCGAGCTGGGCGGTGCCGGTCTTCCCGGCCACGGTCATCCCCTTGACCCTGGCTCCGGCCGTGAACTGACGGCCGAGACGCCCCTCGACTGCCTGCGTCATGGCGGCCCTGATGGCTTCGGCAAGATCAGGGGTCAGGACCCGTTGCCAGACATCGGGGCTGACCTCCACGGTTCCCGACGTGCCAGTGAACGCCTGGACCAGGTGCGGACGCATCAGCACTCCGCCATCGGCGATGGTTCCCGCCACGAGGGCCATCTGAAGCGGCGTCACGACCGTCTCAGCCTGCCCGTAGGCCGCGTTCGCTAACTCGACCTCGTCACTGAACCCACCGCCGAAACCGCCACCCCCGTTGGTCACCTGCGATGTCGCGGTCCGCAGATCGAACGGGATCGGCGCACCAAATCCGAGCTTCGTCGCCCACGATGCGAGAGCGTCGCCTCCCGTTTCGAGGCCCGCCAGCGCATACCAGATATTGCACGACACCTCGGTCGCCCCGATCAGGTCGAGTGCCGTCGATCCGGTCGACAGATGGTGAGCATCTTTCACCCGATATCCAGCGATCAACAGCCCGCCCTTCTCCGCACCGGGCTGTTGCGGGAAGGTCGTCGCCGGGGTGACCGAACCCGATCCCAGCGCGGCGATGGCCGTCACGATCTTGAACACGCTGCCGGGTACGTAGCGACCCTGCGTCGCCCGCGGCAGGAGCGGAACGGCTGGGTCTGCCTGGAGTCGGCCGAACGCCGCGATCCCGGTTGCGGGATTGGCGATGGCCGACGCATCGAAGGCCGGCGTCGAAGCCAGGACCAGCACTTCACCGGACCGGGGATCCAGCATCACGACCGCGCCGCGGTCGCCTCCGAGCGCCTTCACCGCCGCCTGCTGGAGACGGGCGACGAGAGTCGTCCGGATCGCCTGTGGTTCCAGCGCACTCGAGCGGAACTTCTTGACGAGATCCTGGACCGGATCGGGCGCGGTGACCCCGGACAGCTGGGCGTCGTAGGCACGTTCGAGACCGGCGGTCCCGAAGGATCGTGAGGCGTAACCGACCACGCCCGAGGTCCATGCGCCCGCATACCGCCGAAACGGCTCTCCGTTGCCATCGACGACCGACCACGCGAGTCGAACCCCGTCACGATCGGTGATTTCGCCCCGGACCACCCGGCGACTGGCGGCGATCACGGCTGCGTCGTCGGGTGAGGACGACAGCTCGGCCGATCGGAATACCTGCCAGTACGCGGCACCCGCGGAAAGCCCTCCAAATGCCAGGGCCAGCGACAACGCCACCCGCATCAAGGTCGCGCCGATCCCCGGATGTGCGCCCCGCCCGGATCCCGATCGCCCAGTCGCGGCGCCGAGAGGCCGGCTACCAGTCATGCCGGCGCCTCCAGAGCCCCGCGCACGCGCGCACGCTCATGCCGATTGCCGGCCGCAGGTAGCTCGGGACCACGGTCCGACAGCGCGATGAGCAGCCCGATCACCACGCCACTCGTGACGAGGGACGAGCCCCCGTAGCTGATGAACGGCAGCGTGATACCGGTCAGCGGGATCAGCTTAAGGTTGCCGGCCGCGATGATGAAGGCCTGGACTCCGATGATCAGGCTGAGTCCGGTCGCGAGCAACGCCCGGAAATCATCGGCGGCAGAGGCGGCAATCCGAAACCCTCGTTCGATGACCACGAGGTAGAGGCCGAGGATCCCGAGGATCCCAACCAGCCCGAGCTCCTCGCCCAGCGCGGCAAATGGAAAGTCAGTGTGGAGCGCCGGGATGGGCGGAACCCCGCCCACCGACGGCAGACCAGCACCGAACCCGGTCCCAAGAAGGCCGCCGCGAGCAAAGGCGTGGAGTGCCTGGACGACCTGGTAGCCCGTCCCGCTGGCGGTCGCGAATGGGTCCAGCCAGATGTCAACCCGGATCCGGACGTGCGGGACTAGCTGGTACAGGACCACGCCACCAGCGACGAAGGCCAGAAAACCGAGCACGACAAATGAGGCGCGCGCCGTCGCCACATACAGGAGCAGCAGGAAGACCGCGAAGAACAGGAATGCGGCTCCAAGATCCCGCTGGACGATGACCACGGCGAGGGCAATCGCCCACATGGCGATCATCGGTGCGAGATACGGAAGCGGGGGGAGCCGGAGCGGGCCGACGCGCGTCGATTCCTCGATCAGAAGTGGACGATTCTCCGACAGGTAGGCCGCCAGGAAGACCACGAGGATGATCTTGATCAGCTCTGACGGCTGACCACTCAGCGGGCCGATGGACAGCGTCAGGCGCTGACCGTTCACATCATGGCCAAACAAGAACGTCAGCAGGAGCAGCCCGATGCCGACGGCTGCCCAGCTGTACTTGTACAGCCGGAGCCAGGCGTCGCTGCGGACGATCGCCCCGATCCCGGCCACGAAGCCGATCGACAACAGCAGCCAGACCAGCTGGGTGCGGCCAAGGCCGAGGCCACCTGCGAGATCCTGCGGCAGCCGTTCCATCAGCAGAAGACCGATCCCTCCGAGGAGCCCCACGGTCGGAAGGAGGACCTGGTCCGTTCGGCGCCGCGACAGGACAAGGATCAGATGCGCGCTGAACAGGCCACCGATGAACAAGGCGAGCGCCGCCGGGTCGGCCAGCCACATCGCTCCCGGCGAGGCTCCATCGCTTCC
>JBDTOF010000349.1:0-1876 GCA_039933375.1 Chloroflexota bacterium | reverse complement strand
CTCGGCGACGACGGTGTCGACGAGGCGATCGAGGCCTTCCTCCGTGGACCGGAGGACCCAAGAGGTCAGCCGAGCCGTCGGGACTGGACGCGCCAGCGGGCGAACCACGCGGCTCCGCTGTGGAGCCCTGCCGCCTGGATGGAGGCACTCGTTCGCGAGAGCGACCGGAGCCTGCGCTACGGCCGGCCGGCCGCAGTCCTGATCGTCAAGGGGCAGCCACTGACGGCAACGGCCGAGGCACAGGAGTGGTTAGGTCGAGTTGCAGCTCCGATCGCCCACGCCGTGCGCCGCGGGGTCCGCGAGACCGATCTGGCGACCCAGACCGGTCAGGCAACGTTCCAGGTCCTGCTCCCCGAGACCACGGAGCGAGAGGCGAGCCGCGCCGCCGAACGAATGGTGGCCGACTGCGAGATCTGGCTGCGGGCTACCGACGCGCCGATCCGCGCAATCTCTGCGGTTGCCGGAACCGCCCCTGGGATCACGCTTGAGGGGACCCTTGCGCGGGCTCTGGAGGAGATCCGCTCAGCGCGTCTGGGCTGATCTCGGGTTCTGAGCCGCTGTGGGCCAAGTCGCTGCGCAAGCCTCTAGTCCTCGATCCGCTCCACGATCGTGGCAATTCCCTGCCCGACCCCGATGCACATCGTGGCCAGACCGTACCGGCCCCCGCGAGCGGCCAGCTCGTGGACGAGCATCGTCATGAGCCGACCGCCGCTCATGCCGAGCGGATGACCGAGCGCAATCGCGCCGCCATTGACATTAACCCGTTCCGGATCCAGTTTCAGTTCGTCGATACAGACGACGGACTGGCTGGCGAACGCCTCGTTCAGCTCGATCAGGTCGAGGTCGCCCGGCGCGAGGCCGGCGCGGGCGAGCGCCTTACGGACCGCGGGGATCGGCCCGGAACCCATGATCGCGGGGTCCACGCCGGCGACGGCCGTCGCCACGACCCGGGCGAGCGGCTTCAGGCCAAGGGCGCGGGCGCGATCCGCCTCAACGAGGAGCACGGCCGACGCGCCATCGTTGATCCCGGAGCTGTTGCCCGCGGTGACGCTGCCGCCTTCGCGGAAGGCGGGCCGGAGCTTGGCCAGGGTCTCCATTGTGGAATCGGCGCGCGGGTGCTCGTCCCGGGTGACCAGGATCGGGTCCCCCTTGCGCTGGGGCACCGGCACGGGCACGATCTGACCGTCGAAGGCGCCTCGCTCGATCGCCGCAATGGCTTTCTGGTGGCTCGCGAGCGCGAACGCATCCTGGCGCTCGCGGCTCACGGACCACTTCTCGACGACGTTTTCGGCGGTCTCGCCCATCGAATACGGGTAGTGCATCGTGGCCAGCTTCGGGTTCAGGAACCGCCAGCCGAGCGTCGTGTCCTGGAGGTCGCGGGCTCCACGATCCCAGGCCGCCTCTGACTTCGCCATCACGAACGGAGCGCGGGTCATGGACTCGACGCCACCGCCGATGAACACATCGCCGTCATCGACGGCAATCGCATGGGCAGCCGAGTTGATTGCCTGGAGACCGGATCCGCACAGGCGATTGACGGTCAGCCCACCGACCTCGACCGGCAGCCCGGCGAGGAGGAGCGCCATGCGGGCGACGTCGCGGTTGTCCTCGCCGGCCTGGTTGGCGCAGCCGAGGATGACGTCCTCGATGAGGGCCGAATCAATTCCGGAGCGATCCACCACGGCGCGAATGACCAACGCCGCAAGGTCGTCTGGGCGGATCCCGGCGAGTGCCCCGCCGTACCGCCCGATCGGGGTACGAACAGCCTCGACAATCCAGGCGTCGCGAAGTTGACGGTGCTGATTTCGACTCATGGGTGGATTGTAGGGTCGTGCCGGCGCAGCCACGCGAACGGACCCTCCGGGTGGGCCGCGCC
>JBDTOF010000348.1:0-2821 GCA_039933375.1 Chloroflexota bacterium | reverse complement strand
GAAGCGAAGCGCAAGAAGAACGCCCGAACGCCACAGGGCTGATCGGCCGGACGGCCGGGACCGTCCGAGTGTCTGCCGCCCGTGATGCGCCTCATCGCATCGCCCTTGTCAGGTAGGCCAGCCGACGATCCCGGTTCCGTCCAACCGCCGACGCCCAGGGCATTCGCAGCCCGAGGTGCCATTTCCGGTGACGCTCAGAGATCGGCTCCGCGCCGACACGATCGCAGCGATGCGGTCGGGTGACGCGCTGCGCCGCGACACCCTGCGGATGGTCGAGAACGCCATCTACAACGCCGAGAAGCGCGACCAGCGCACCTATGCCGACGACGAAGTCGCGGTCATCCTGGGTCGCGAGGTCAAGACGAGGCGTGAGAGCGTCGAGGCTTTCGAGAAGGGCCATCGCCCGGATCTCGTGGCCAAGGAGCAGGCGGAGATCGCCATCCTGACCGAGTACCTGCCCGAACCGCTCAGCGATGGTGAGCTCGACGCGCTCGTCGCCCAGGCGATTCTCGAGACTGGTGCGAGTTCGCCGCGCGACATGGGCAAGGTCATGGGCTGGCTCTCTCCACGGACCCGAGGGCGAGCCGATGGGCGGGTCCTGAGCGGACGGGTCACGGCCGCTCTCGCCGGAGCTTCCGAGACCTGACGTGCTGGCTCATCGCGGAACCGATGCCGTCCGCCTGACCCGTCGCGAGGCTGGCCGGCTGGCGATCGCAGCCATTGCCCTGATCGTGGCGATGACGGCGATCCTCGGTGCCGATTTTTCGCCCAAGCGAGTCGACCTGCAGGTGGGGGACCTCGTCCCGGCCGATATCGTCGCCCCGCGCGCCCTGACCTACGAGAACACGGTTCTGACCGAGCAGGCTCGCCAGGCGGCGATCGACAGCGTCCCGCCCCAGTACGACTTCACGACTGAACGTGCGATCACGATCGCATCCGGTCAGGCCCAGACGTTCGCTGACAAGGTCAACCCGCTGGACGCGGCATTCGACCCCTCGACACCCACCGCCGACCGCAGCGCCACCATCGAGGGATTCGCCGTGGCACTCTCTCCTGGTTCGGCGAATGCCCTCCGGTCGCTCGATCTTGTGCGCTGGATCCCCATCCGGACCGAGGCGGCACGGGTGCTCGACAGCACGGAGCGCAGCGAGCTCAGGGATACCGAGGTTGCCGTCACGCAGTCGAGGCTGTCCGAACAGATGGCGGGTGGTCTGTCGGAGGCGGAGCGCATGCTCGCCGCGGAGCTGATCGCGCCACTCATCGTCCCGAACAGTTCCTTCAGTGCGGAACTGACTCAGCAGGAGCAGGACCGCCGCGCGGCGGAGGTTTCGCCTGTAACCGAGTCGTACTTGCCGCGCGAAATCCTCGTCCGCGGCGGAACCAAGTTGACGATTTCGGACGCCGCCGTCCTGGCCGCCTTCGGACTCGACAATGCCACGACCGATTTCGCCCAGCTAGCTGGCTGGTTCGTGTTGAGTGCCCTCCTGGTCGCGCTGCTGCTCGGCTGGATCTGGCGCTTCCGGCGGACCTTCTGGCATCGCACCAACGTGCTGCTCCTGATCGGACTGCTGCTCCTGTTCGCGACATTTGCGCTGCAGCTCACGGCGGGCCGGGCTGCACTGCCGTTCGTTCTCCCGCTGGCGGCCATTCCCGTGCTTGTCGCCGTCCTCCTCGACGCGGAGGTGGCAATCGTCCTGGCGGCACTGGTCGCCGTCGTCGCCGGCGCCGTGAACGGTCCCTCGCTCGAGCTCGCGGCGTACGTCTTCCTCGGCGGCCTGGCGGGTGTACTCGGCGTCCGGCGCGGGGATCGCCTCCAGACGTTCCTGCAAGCCGGTGCCGTGGCATTCGTGGTCCAGGCGCTCGTCGTCACGGCCTTCTCGCTGCTCGGTGAACGAGACCTCACCGGGACCGTCCAGCTGGTCGCTGCAGCTGGCCTGAGTGCCGGTGGCGCGGCGGTCATGGCGGTCGGGACGTTCGCGGTCCTGGGCAACGTCTTCGGGATCCTGACGGTCTTCCAGCTCCTCGAACTGGCGAATCCGTCCCAGCCACTCCTTCGTCGACTGCTGATCGAGACGCCGGGCACGTATCATCACTCACTGATGGTCGGGAACCTCGCCGAGCGCGCGGCAGAGGCGGTCGGCGCTGATCCGCTGCTCACCCGCGTCGCCGCCTACTACCACGACCTCGGGAAGCTCAACAACCCCATCGGCTTCATCGAGAACCAGGCCGGCGGAGAGAACCTCCACGATCAGTTGACACCCGAGGAGTCGTCCCAGGTGCTGAAAGCGCACGTGGCGGATGGCATCAACATCGCGTACGAAGGCCGTCTGCCAAAGGCGCTCATCGCGTTCATCCCGCAGCACCACGGGACCGCTTCGATCAGCTACTTCTACGCCAAGGCTCGAGAGGAAGCCGCAGCGCCGTACGGGGGAGTGGAGACCGAAACCGGCCGGAAGGCGGCCGATACCGTCGATATACAGAAGCACCGACACTCGGGCCCGAAACCGCAGTCCCGCGAGGCGGCGATCATCATGCTGGCCGATGGGGTCGAGGCGTCCGTGCGATCGCTGTCCTCGCGCGACGAGGTCGCGATCCGTGGCATGGTCTCGCGGATCATCGCCGACCGGATGGCCGACGGGCAGTTCGACGAGTGCGACCTGACGTTCCGCGACCTGGATCGGGTTCAGGAGGCCTTTGTCCAGCAACTCCTCGGCATGTACCACCAACGGGTCGCATACCCACAGAGCAAGGTGGTCGAGGAGGAGGCGCGGCGTGCCACCGCCGAGGCGGCCGATATTGACAGCACCACCGCGGCGAAGGC
>JBDTOF010000347.1:0-1812 GCA_039933375.1 Chloroflexota bacterium | reverse complement strand
TTCATGAAGTCGACGCCGTAGTCGACGCCCTCGAGATCGGCACCGGGCACGTCGAGGGCGACGGCGTTCATCGCGCCGGCCGTGATCGCAACCGAGTCGTAGTCCCGCTGGAGGTCCTCGAACGTGATGTCCTTGCCGATGGTCGTGTTGAAATGGAACCGGACACCGAGTCGCTCGACCAGGCGGACGTCCATCTCGATTGCTTCGCGCGGCAGTCGGAAGGCCGGGACCCCGATCAGCATCGTCCCGCCGCCGTACGGCAGGCTGTCGAAGACGTCGACGCCGTAGCCCTTCATCGCCAGCTCACGAGCAACCGAGATCCCGGCCGGGCCGGCGCCGACGACGGCGACCTTCTCGGACCGAGCGGTGATCTGGGGCATGACGTCCGGAATCCCCGAGGCCTCGTGCCACTCCACCAGGAACCGCTTCATCGCCCGGATGGCCAGCGGGCGATCGATGTCGCCGCGGCGGCAGGCGCGCTCGCAGGGCGCGGAGCAGACGTAGGAGCACATCGCGGCCACCGGATTGGGCTCCCGGGACAGGATGTAGCCCTCCTCGAACCGACCCTCGGCCGCGAGGTTCAGGTAGCCGCGGCAGTTCGTCCCGACCGGGCACGCCTCCTGGCACTCGATGTTGCACTGCAACCACGAGGCGTCGACGGGCTGGACGAGGAACTCCTGGTGCGTGTCGAGTGCCAAGTCGCGGTCGTGCCTTTCCGTTGGGCGGCGAGGGCGGGTGGGTCGAACAACAAGACCGGCGGGGACGTGAGCCGGCGAGTGGAATCTACCATCGCGCGGAAGCCGGGCGCAAAGAATGGCCGGCGTTTCACGTGTTCGCCCGATTCGCGTGCCCAGACCGGTTGACTTGCCCCACCGTCGCAGCTACGCTCCGTCGCGGAGTGGGTTGGCCATGGTGCCAGCCGAGGAGGACGGCAGATGATCGCGAGCGAGTTCGCCTTTCTGGCACTCGGGCTCGTGCTTGGGGTCGCAAGTGGGGCGGCCCTGGTCATGGTGCTCGGCAGCCGTCCACCGGTTCGCGAGGTGCGATTGACCGTCAGTCACGATGCGATACCGCGCCGATCAGCCACGCTCTCGTCCGACGCCTTCCTGGCGTCCGCGGCCGAGCCGGCCCGTGGTGGGCCAGCGGATCGCCGCTTCCTGGACCGGGCAGATGGCCACGACCCGGTGACCGCTCCATGGTCGGGACGGCCGTCCCTGCCGGAGCGCGTATTGGGTCAGGCGTGGCCAGAATCCCGAACACCTGTTCTGTCCGGTGTCGTCGCAAGCGGCAACGTTGCCGGCGGCGTGGTCGGGATCGAGATCTTCCCGGAACGGGACCCCCTGCTCGATGCCCTCCGGGTCCAGGCGGCCATCACCGCGACGCGAATGCACCAGGCGGACCTCCCGGCCTCGGTGACGCTCCTCGAAACCTTCGAGACCCCGCCGATCGAAACAGCGACCCATGCGGCCGTGGCCACCGCAACGGAGACTCACGAGGGTCCACCCAGCGCCGGACTCGAAGGCGGCAGTTTCGCGGATGCGATCGATGAAACACCGGCCCTGACACGGATCCTCCAGGGCGACCATCACGCACTGTCCGCCGCAGTCGCCACGCTCGCTGGCGAGGATGTGGCCGCTCGACGAGCGTGGGAGACCGAACTCCTCAGCGTCACCAGGGCAATCGTCGGCCGGACAATCGACGCCGGCTGCCTCGACTTCCCGGTTGGCAACCCCTTCTGGGACACCTTCACCACCGCGCAGTGTCGCGACATCGCCGGGGCACTTGCAGCGGCTGGGCATCGATTCGACGGGA
>JBDTOF010000346.1:0-8578 GCA_039933375.1 Chloroflexota bacterium | reverse complement strand
TCTACTTCCAGTTCCCGCTGATGGTCCTGATCATCGCGCCCGCCCTCGACGGCCTTCGCCGCGAGTGGCGTGAGGCTGCCGAGAATCTGGGTGCGTCAGCGTTCCAGTACTGGCGCCACGTAGCCCTGCCGATCCTGACGCCGTCCATCCTCGGCACGATGATCCTGCTCTTCGGCAACTCCTTCGGCGCCCAGGCCACCGCATTCCAGCTGACGGGCGGCACGATCGAAATTGCGACGATCGCCATCGGGCGACAGATCCGCGGCGACGTGCTCCACAACCCGGGCCTGGGCTATGCCATGGCGATGGGCATGGTGATCGTCATGTCGGTGGTCATCACGGCCTACACCTGGCTCCAGCGGCGCTCCGAGAAGTGGCTCCGCTCATGAGCGCCGCACAGGGCATGAGCGCCGAGTCGAAGTCCGCGTCGGGCGCCATCGACAAGCGTCGGCGGCGGGGCGGTTCGCTGGTGGCCTGGGCCATCCTGATTGCCGGGGTCCTGTATTTCATGGTCCCGCTGGTGGCGACCCTGCTGTTCTCGCTGCGCCCGACGCCGACGACCCTCGCCTACACGAATGTCCTCAAGGACCCCAAGTTCTCGGGCAGCCTGCTGTACTCCTTCACCGTCGCCATCATCACGATCATCGTCTCGCTGTCGATCATCGTTCCGACGGCGTTCTGGGTCCGGCTGAAGGTCCCCCACCTTCGGACGGCGGTCGAGTTCGTGACCCTGATGCCGTTCATCATTCCCGCGGTCATCCTGGTGTTCGGGATCATCCGGGTCTACAGCGCCAAGCCGTTCGTATTCACCCGGACGGAATTTGGCTCCGATGCACTGCTGGTGGCGGCCTACGTGGTTCTGTCGTTCCCGTACATGTACCGCGCCGTGGATACCGGTCTCGCCTCGATCGATGTCCGGAGCCTGACCGAGGCGGCCCAGAGCCTGGGTGCCGGCTGGCCGCGGATCATCCTCCAGGTCATCCTGCCCAACCTCCGCACCGCCCTGCTGTCGGGCGCGTTTCTGACCTTTGCCATCGTGATCGGCGAGTACACGATCGCCAGCTTCCTCGCGCGCAACAATCAGTTCGGGGTCTACCTGTCCCTCCTCGGGCAGAACAAGGCCTTTGAACCCGCAGCTGTCTCCCTGATCAGCTTCGGCCTGACCTGGGTCGCGATGCTCGTCATCGCCTTCATCGGTCGCAGTGGCCGCGAGCAGGTCCAGGTCGGCGGCGCCCACTAGCCCCAGGAGTCCCCTCGCGATGAGCTTTCTCGAACTGACCGGCATTCAGAAGCACTTCGGCACGACGGTGGCCGTCGAGGACTTCAATCTCAAGGCGGAGGCTGGCGAATTCGTCAGCTTCCTCGGACCGTCTGGCTGCGGCAAGACGACCACGCTTCGGATGATCGCCGGGTTCGAGATTCCGACTGCCGGAACGATCGTCCTCGATGGCGGCGACATCACCCACAAGCCGCCCAACCGCCGGAACGTCGGCATGGTCTTCCAGTCGTATGCCCTGTTCCCGAACATGAGCGTCGCCGACAACATCGGCTTCGGGCTGAAGGTCCGCAAGCGCGATGCTGCCCAGACGAAGAAGCGAGTCGGCGAGCTCCTCGAGCTCGTCCACCTGGGAGACAAGGGAGCCCGCTTCCCGTACCAGCTGTCCGGCGGTCAGCAGCAGCGGGTGGCCTTGGCGCGAGCACTGGCCTTCGAGCCCGAGGTGCTCCTGCTCGATGAGCCGCTGTCAGCGCTCGACGCCAAGATCCGCGTCTCGCTGCGGACTGAGATTCGGGCCATCCAGCGCCAGCTCGGGATCACGACTGTGTACGTGACCCATGACCAGGAAGAAGCGCTCTCGCTGTCGGACCGGATCGTGGTCATGAGCGAGGGCCGGATCGAGCAGATCGGAACCCCGTTCGAGGTCTACAACTTCCCGACCACCGCGTTCGTTGCCTCCTTCGTCGGGACGCTCAACGTGCTCCCGGCGGTCGTCGTCGATGCGGCTGGTGGCCGCCTGAACATCGGCGGCCAGGAGATCCGGATCAGCACCAAGGTCGAGGCCGCCGCCGGCGCGACGATTACCCTGGCGCTGCGGCCCGAGATGGTGTCCCTGGGCGAGGGGCCAGCGGGATCGAATGTCGTGCGCGGGACCGTGGCCGACGTCAGCTTCCTCGGCTCGATCGTGCGAATGAAGATCTCGATCGCCGACGGGGTCCTCGTGACGCTCGACGCCTTCAACGAACCGACGCTGGTCCTGCCGAAGCCGAACGAGTCGCTGGCGATCTCCTTCCCGGCCGAGGGACCCCTCGTCCTCGAGGCGCAGCCGGTCCTGGCGAGCGACCTGCTCGCCGCGGAGGCATGACCGGCGGTTCCGCCCGGGGCGCGCAACGGCGCGTGGGCCTGTTGGCCGACATCGATCTCGCGATCTTCGACAAGGACGGCACCCTGATCGATTTCCACTTCATGTGGAGTGACTGGGTGCGGAACCTGGCGCGAGGGCTCGAGGCCGCCCACGGTGCCAGCCTGGATGCGATCGTCTACCCGATGATGGGCGTCGATCCCGTGAGCGGGCGGGTGTATCCGCACGGTGCCCTGGCTGCGACACCCATGGTCCGGCTCCGCACGGCGCTCGTTGAGGCGATCAGCGAGTCCGGCGTTCCGGCGGCGGATGCCGACAGCGTCGTCCAGGCCGCATGGCACGGCCCAGATCCCGTGACGCTGGCCCGGCCAATCACGGACCTCTACGCCCTGTTCACGGCGCTCCGAACCTCGGGCATCCGGATCGCCGTGGCAACGAGCGATGACCGCGAGCCGACCGAGCGGACCCTGGCCAGCCTCGGCGTCAGCGAGCTGGTTGACGCCGTCGCGTGCGCCGACGACGGATTGCCGGTCAAACCGCATCCCGAGGCAGTCCACACGATCTGCCGGACGCTCGGCATCCCGGAGGCTCGCACTGCGGTCATCGGTGACTCGCCGATGGATCTGCGGATGGGCCGCGCCGCCGCCGTCGGGCTCGTCGTCGGTGTCCTGACCGGCGTGGGCGACATGGCGACCCTGGACCCGCTGGCCGACGTGGTGCTGTCGTCGATTGCAGAGCTGGCACCGGTGGGTCGGGCGGGCGTCTGAGCATCCCGCCGCCGGGTTTGGCCAGTACTCCCTTCCTATTGGGCTCAATGCCCCGCACCGTTACGTTAGCCACCCGCGGGCTTTGCCTGCGCGCACCAGAGATTCCAGCGCCGGCACCGGTCCGGCAGGAGTACCTCAGCCCGAATGTCCAGTGCTGCCCCTCCCGCTCGCGGAGAAGAGCTGCTCACACTGACGGAAGCCGCGGCCATCGCGTGCGTGCATCGCGAGACGATGCGGGCCTGGTGCGCCCGCGGCCGCATGCCGTCCGTAGCCGGCCCAGCGCGCGGCCAGCGGCGTGTGCGGCGTGCCGACGTCGAACGGATCATCGGCTCGAGCCCAGCGGCATCGGAGAAGCCGGCACCCCGGACCTCCGGTGGCGGCGAGGACAGCCTTCGGCGCCTGGCTGCCGAACTCTCCGGGAGCCAGAGCCTGGAGGCCGTCTACGCGGACGTACTCGACGCATCCGTTGGGCTGTTTGGGGCTGACCACGCCTCGATCGGCATTCGCGCGTCGGATCCGGCCCTGGGCATGGAGATCGTGGCATCCCGGAACCTGCCCCAGGAGGTCCAGGACCTCGTCCGGATCGTACCGGCCGCGACCCGCACGGCTGGCTACGAAACACTCCGGTCGGGGGCGGTCCGCGTCCTGGATGCCGACGACCCTGCGATCGATCTCCGCTTCCGGGACATCTATCGTCGAACCGGGATCGTGTCGGCGTGTTTCGTTCCGGTCATCTTTCGCGGAGATCCGTTGGGCCTGATCGCGATCTACCACGATCAGCCGCACGCCTGGTCGCCCGACGACGTGGCACTGGTGCGCGGTTACGCAGACGGTCTGGCCACCGCCCTGGGCAACGCGCGACTGGTTGAGTCGGTCCAGTCCCTGGCTTCTCGCCTGCACGCCGTGCAGGCCCTGGCGGCACGCCTGAACGGCCTGACGGATGTGCGAGGAATCGGCGAAGCCATCGTCGCGGAAGCCGGCTCGTTGATCGCGTACGACACCATCCGCGTCTATCGAGTTGACCGCGACGCGCGCATGTGCGAGCCAATCGCCTTCCAGGGCACCTTCATGGGAACAACGTCCCCCACGGACGAAATGCTGCGCTGCCCGATCGGGACCGGCCTCACGGGCTGGGTCGCCGAGCACGGCGAACCACTCATGATCGGTGATGCCCAGGCCGACTCGCGGAGCATGGTCGTCGGGAAGACGACCGGTCCCGAGTCGATGCTCGTGGTCCCGATGTCCTTCGAGGGAACGGTACGCGGCGTGATTGTCCTGTCACGGCTCGGTCAGAACCGGTTCGACGGGGACGACGAGAGCACTGTGACGATCTTTGCCGGCTATGCCGCCCAGGCGATCGTGAACGCGCGCCGGCTCGAGCAGCTTCACAGGCAGCAGGCCGAGATGGAGCACCAGCTGGCCGGTCAGCGGCGTTTGATCGCCGTCAACGAGCGACTCCTGTCGACCCTTGACGCCTCGAGTGTCCTGGAGCTCGTCGCCGACTCCTTGAAGGCGGTCGTGGCGTATGACTCGTTGACGATCTACCGGGTCGACCCCGTCCAGCACATTCGTCAGCCCGTCATCGCCCGGGACCGGTTCGCCGATGTCATTCTCGGGTACACGGCGCCGCTCGGTACGGGCATCACCGGCTGGGCAGTCGAGCATCGGGAGGCCGTTCTCGCCAACGACGCCCTTCACGACCCGAGGTCGGTCCAGATTCCCGGCACACCGCTCGAACCAGAGTCAATGATCGTCGTTCCGCTGATCGTCCTCGACGAGGTCCTCGGCACGCTGAACATCGCGCGGATCGGCGAGGACCAGCACTTCTCCGCCAACGAGTTCGAGCTGACCAAGCTGTTTGCGGCCCAGGCCGCGATTGCGCTTCGAAACGCCGATACCCATGGCCTCATCAAGATCCAGGCCGAACGCGATGCGCTGACGGGGCTCAAGAACCACGGGTCCTTCCAGCGCGAAGCTGGCGAGGCCATCGCGAACGTGGACGGCCACGGACTATCGATCCTGATGATGGATCTGGATCGCTTCAAGGCCTACAACGACGCGCTGGGTCACCCGGCCGGAGACGCGCTCCTCGCTGCGGTTTCGCGGGCGATCGAGGCATCCATCCGGGCTGGAGACGCGGCGTATCGGTACGGCGGCGATGAGTTCGCGGTCATCCTGCCCGGAACGGGCCCCGCCGGAGCCGATGAAGCGGCCCGGCGCATCCGTGCCGCGGTCGACGGTCTGAACGATGAGCGCTCCGGCCCGGTCGTCTCGATCAGCATCGGCGTCGCGTGTCTGCCTGAGAATGGGGCGACGAAGGACGCGCTCATCGAGGTGGCGGACGCTGGGCTCTATGCCATGAAGGGCAATCGACGCAGGGCCTCGCCGGAGGACCCGTTCGTCGCGGCCCTCGATGAGACGGCCGGCGCCATGCTCAGCGGCGGCACGACGACCGACCTCCTCAATGCGGTGCTCGCCCGAGCTGCCACGCTGCTCGGCACCGGCCACGCGTACCTCTCGATCGTGGAGGCGAGCGGACGACAGCTCGAGGTGCGCGCCGGACACGGCCTCTACGCGCCATGGGTTGGACAAACACTCTCCACCGATGTCGGCGTCTCGGGAACCGTCTGTCGGACCGGCCTGCCGTTCGCCGTCGACGACTACGCAACCTTTCCTGACCGGGCGCCAGGCACAGACGGCGTGCCGCTCGGCGCCGTGCTTGGCGTTCCGCTGATGTCCCACGGACGGGTCATGGGCACGATCGGCGTCGCCTCCGGATCGGTCGAGCGAACATGGGGCAGACCGGATATCGAAGCACTCAGTCGGTTCGGGCAGCTCGCCTCGATCGCGCTTGAGAACGTTCGCCTCCAGGAGGCTGCCTTCCGCGGGCCCGCCGACCCGGTGACGGGACTCCCCACACGTGAACGCCTTGTCGATGCGGTCCATGACGCCCTGCATGGATCCGACGCGGCCGGGGACACGTTCGCGGTCCTGCTCCTCGACATCGATCGCTTCAAGGTCATCAACGAGGGACTCGGCCACGAGGCCGGCGACCGCGTACTGGCGGAGGTCGGCCGGCGGATTGCCATGGTGCTCGACCCAGGAGACCTGGTGGCCCGGTTCGGTGGTGACGAGTTCGCGATCCTGCTCAGGGCTGCCGATGAGGATCGAGCGGCCGACGTGGCGGAGAGGATCATCTCCAACCTCAGGTCGCCGATGGACCTCGACGGGCGTCTGTGGTTCATCTCGGCGAGTGTCGGGTTGGTCGTCCGCCGAGCGAGCCACACGACGCCGGGCAGCATGCTGCGGGAGGCTGAGGTCGCTCTCGTGCAGGCCCAGTCCGAGCCAGCCGCTCGCATCACCCGCTTCGATCCGGTCCGCAGCCGGCCGGCGCTGGAGCGCCTCGATCTCGAGTCCGACCTCCAGGCAGCCATCGAACGCGACGAACTCATCGTCCACTACCAGCCCATCGTGGACCTGCGAACCGAGCGGATCATGGGGTTCGAGGCGCTGGTTCGCTGGCAGCACCCGACCCGCGGTCTCATTCCCCCGCTCGCCTTCATCCCGATGGCCGAGGAGACGGACCTGATCATCCCGCTCGGCGCGGTGGTCCTCGAGAAGGCCTGCCGGCAGGCTCGTGCCTGGCGTGAGATGTGGCCGACAGAACGACTGGTGATGAGCGTCAATCTCTCCCCGCGCCAGTTCGCCGACACGCAGCTGGTCGAATCGATCGAGGCCACCCTCAAGCTGACCGGGCTCGATCCCTCGGCGCTCGAGCTGGAGATCACCGAGACCGCGGTCATGGATCGCTCGGTCGCCAGCATCCAGGCGCTCACCGCCCTCAGGGCGCTCGGCGTCCGCCTGATCCTCGACGACTTCGGGACTGGCTACTCGTCGCTCGCCCAACTGCGACATCTGCCACTCGACGCGATCAAGGTGGATCGATCGTTCGTGACCGAGCTCGATGACGACGATCCGAACGTGGCGATCGTCCAGACGGTTCTGTCGCTGGCTCACGGACTTGGGATGACCGTCGTGGCTGAGGGTATCGAGCGGGCCGAGCAGGCGCTCCGCCTGCGCGAACTCGGGTGCGACCTTGGACAGGGTTACCTGTGGTCCACTCCACGATCGCCGGATCAGATCGAAACCCTGGTGGAGGAGACCCTCCGTCAGCGGCGGTTGCCGAGCAGCCGGAGCAGGAACAGGAACAGGTTGACGAAGTCGAGGTAGAGCGACAGCGCTCCGAGGACCGCCGCCTTCTCGACTGATCCCGTCTGCACGACCAGCGCTCCGGACGAGATCCGCTGTGCGTCATAGGCGGTCAGCGCCGTGAAGATCACGACTCCGATGAGCGAGATGATCCAGCTGAGCGTCCCGCTGGCGAAGAACACGTTCAGCAGTGACGCCACGATCAGCCCGACCACGCCGATCATCAGCATTCCACCGAGACCGGACAGGGACCGCTTCGTCGTGACGCCGTACAGGCCCGCCGCCCCGAACATCGCGGAGGCGGACAGGAAGGCGGTCGTCACCGACTCGCCGGTATAGAGCGAGACGATGACGGCCATCGTGAAGCCGAGCGTTGCCGCATAGACGAAGAAAAGGCCCAGGGCGAGCGTCGCGCTCATGCGCCTGATACCGAGCCCGATGACCCAGACGAGCGCGAGCTGCCCAATCAGGATCGGCAGGAAGAAGTCACCGGTGCGGACGAGCACCTGCTCATTCGACCCGACGACGAATGCCACGCCCGCTGTCACCAGCAGGCCGGCGAACATCCAGAGAAATGCCTGGCTGAGCAGTGCGGTGGCGACCACCGGATTGGATCGGACATCGGCGGGTGTCGCGGGAATGCCGAAGTTCATTGGGAACCTCCTGTGCCTGATTGCGGGATCGTACGACGTCGTCGCGTGCCAGTTGTGCGGGCGGGGGTCGCCGGGCGCGATTCGGCCTGTTCGGCGGATCGGGCGAGGACCCACAACAGATCAGCCAGCCGGTTGAGATAGGGGACGAGGAAGGCACCGGGGACCAGGCCGTCGCGGTGCAATGTCACGGCCCGCCGCTCCGCCCGGCGGAGGATGGTCCGGGCCAGCTCCAGCGCGGCGCTGGCGAGCGTCTCGCCGGGGACCACGAACTCCGTTGGCATGTCGATCGCCGCTTCGGTCTCGACCAGGGTCCGCTCCAGGTCGGCGAGCATCGGCCCGGAGACGCGGGTCCGTCCATCCTCCAGGCGCTCCCATGCATCGGGGTTCGTCGCCAGCTCCGCGCCCGCCACGAACAGCTCCCGCTGAAAGCGGAGGATGAGGCCCTCGAGGTCGCGGTCTCCGGCCCTCGCCTGCGGGCGCGACCCGCTGCCAAGACTCGCGCGCGCCAGGCCGAGGGCCGCGACGGCCTCATCGATGGTGCCATAGGCCTCGGCCCGCGGGTCATCCTTGGCGATCCGGTCGCCGCCGTACA
>JBDTOF010000345.1:0-2691 GCA_039933375.1 Chloroflexota bacterium | reverse complement strand
GGAGTCCGCGAGGCCGGGGGTATCGGCCCAACCCGGATGCATCGCATGGAACGTGACTCCCGCCCGTGGGAGCCGACGCGCCCACTCTCGCATAAGCGCAACCTGCGCACGCTTGGCTCGCGCGTAGGCTCGCGAGCCGGAATATGGCGTCGCCTGGAACTGAAGATCGTCGAGGTCGAGTGACTGCGTGTACATCCCGCCGGAGGTGACGGCGATGACCCGGCTCCCGGGCGTTCGCTGAAGCAGCGGCAGGAGCTCCCCGACCAGCAGAAATGGGCCGACCACCAGCAGCGCCAGGGTCGATTCGATCCCGTCAGGGCCGTCGGTCCGCTCGTGGGCGATGGCACCCGCGTTGTCGACGACGACATCCAGCCGGTCCTCGGTTGCGCTGATCTCCGCAGCCGCCGCGCGAACGGATCCGAGTGAGCCCGTGTCCGCGACGACGATCGGGAATCGATCCTGGCCGTGGGTCGCGACCAGCGCGTCCCGCACGCTCTCGAGGCGCTCGCGATTTCGGCCGACCAGGATCACCCGCCCACCGAGCGCCGCGAACTGCTCGGCGACCGCGCGGCCAAGGCCGGAAGTGGGGCCGGTGACGAGGGCGGTCCGCCCAGCGAGCGAGGCCGGATCCGGGGCGGTCCAGCCAAAGAGCCGACGCCGGACGGCGGGTCCGGTGCGGCTGAAACTCGCGATGACGGTCAGCTCCAGGAGCCCGTCGAGTGCTGTACGAAGGTTCATGACAGGCACGGTACCAGACTTCCAAACATTATACAAAGGCTTGACAACGTGCGACAGAGGCGCCAAGATGCAGACACGAAAGATTCGACAGTTCCTCAACACGCGTCGAGGCCTCCGTGGTGCGAACCAGCGGTCGCGAAGCAGATCGGAGACACCGGCCATGCCCATCCTGCGGGAGCACATTCAGACATCACTGCCGATCGACGAGGCGTTTGCCTTCGTCGCCGACTTCGCCAACTCGAAGGATTGGGACCCGGGCGTCGCGACGGCATCCAGGATCGGGGTTGGTCCCCTCGGGGTGGGGGCGCGCTTCGACCTCGGCGTTCAGATGCGCGGCCGCGTCACGCCGATGGAGTACGAGATCACGACATTCGATTCCCCGAACCGCGTTGTCCTCACCGGTTCCGGGTCGGGCGTTGCCGCCGTTGATGACATCCGGTTCCAGGCGACCGAAGCCGGGACCGACATCGAGTACATCGCCGACATCCGGCTGCGCGGCCTGATGCGCCTCGTGGAGCCGTTCGTCGGAGGCGCCTTTGCCGAGATCGGGCGTAATGCCCGTGACGGGATGCAGCGCAAGCTCGCCGAAATCGCAGCGGAGGGCCGCTAGGCTTCGTCATGGATATTGCTGTCATTGGATCCGGCGTCAGCGGCTTGACCGCCGCCTACGCCCTGCGCCAGGATCACAACGTTGTCGTTTACGAGGCCGATTCCGAGCCCGGAGGCCATGTCAGGACCGTGCCCGTGGATAGTCCGAGTGGCGCGCTCCCGATCGATACCGGGTTCATCGTCTACAACGAGCGGACCTATCCACGCTTCGTCGGCCTGCTGGCGGAGCTCGGAGTCGCAAGCCAACCGAGCCAGATGGCACTCGGCTCATCATGCGGCCGATGCGACCTCGCGTTCAGCTCCCGGGGCTTCCGCGGGTTCTTCCCAGCGCCGAGCATGCTGGGTCGGCCGACGCACCTTCGGATGATGGCGGATATCGCCCGGTTCTATCGCGATGCCCGAAGGACCCTGGACGCTCCTGAACCGACCCTGGCCTCGCTTGAGGAGTGGCTGGCGGGCCATCGCTACGGGCGAGGATTCCGCGAGCATTTCCTGATCCCCATCGTGGCTGCCGTCTGGTCGACAGCGCCCGACCGGGTTCTCGAGTTCCCGGCCGACTATCTCCTCCACTTTCTCGACAACCACGGGCTCATCGGCATCGGCAACGCCGTCCAGTGGCGAGTGATCAAGGGGGGATCGCGCGAATACGTCAGGAAGATCGTCTCGGTGCTCGGTGCTGATGCGGTCCGCACCGGTACCCCGGTCGCGAGCGTCGTCCGGGACGGTCGGGGTGTGACGATCCACGCGGACGGGCTCATGCCGGCACGCTTCGATGCGGTCGTCATGGCGACCCACGCAGACGACGCCCTCGCCCTGCTCGGTGATGCCGACGACCGAGAGCGACGCGCGCTCGGAGGGTTTGAGTACTCGACCAGCCAGGTCGTGTTGCACACCGATGAGCGGGTCCTGCCGGCAAATCGACTGGCGTGGGGCTCCTGGAATATCGAGACCCCGGACTGCCATCGGCCCGGCGACGCCCTGACGATGACCTACCACATGAACCGCCTGCAGTCGCTGACCGGACCGACCGAATATTGCGTCTCGGTCAACCCGAGCCAGGCAATCAGGCCCGAGCGCGTGATCGTGGAGCGCGCCTTCAGCCACCCGATGTATACGTTTCGGACCCTGAACGCCCAGGGTGCCCTTCGCTCGCTCCAGGGTCACCGCCAGACCTGGTTCGCCGGCGCCCACCTGGGCTACGGGTTCCACGAGGACGGCTGCCGCTCGGGGTTCGAGGTCGCCGAGCTGCTGACGGCTGCGGCCGACACGGAGTCCCGGGCAGCATGAGATCCCACCTGCTGGAAGGCACGGTGCGCCATCAGCGGGCGCAGCCCTTCAAATACG
>JBDTOF010000344.1:0-3086 GCA_039933375.1 Chloroflexota bacterium | reverse complement strand
CGTTTCGCGAGCTGATGGACGCCAAGGGTCACGCCGTCGAGAACGCTCGATCGGCCGTGGCGGGACTGGAGACGGCGTTCGACGACGGTGACCTGGTGCGGACGCCGCTGCTCGATCAGATGCTGGGCGATCTCATGCGCGCGCTCGAGCAGGACGACGGCCAGAAGCTTGGGGGCAAGAGCGCCGAGGCCGCCCGCTTCATCCTCCGCGCGATCTCGCGAGAACTGGACAACGCCTGATGGTCATCGAGGAGCGCCTGGCCAGTCTGCCCGGGTAGCCCGGATGTCGAGTTGAAATCAGAACGCCGGCCCCGAGGTCCTCGAGGCCGGCGTTGATCGTTACGGGGATGGAGGGGTCAGTGGATCGGGCTCGGGTAGGTCCCGACCATGATGTCCTGATTCGGGCTGGTGACCCCCGGCTTGCCTCGGAAGTCGGTCCAGGCAGTCACGGTGTTGCCTTGACTGTCGACGGCGGTACCGGTGTAGTCGCCGATGAATGAGCCGGAGAACAGGATGTACGGGTTGCTCGACTGCGAGGTCACGCGGACCTCGGTGCCGAAACTTGAGCCGCCATTCGTTGAAACCTTGATCGCCCAGTCGAGGCAGACGGCGGCATTCTTGCGGGCCGTGTCGGTCGGGAGGACGAGGTCACCACTGGTGTTGTCGCGCTCCATGATCCCGCACAGCCGATCGGTATCGGTCGGTGTCGGGGAGTACCCCCGCGTGTAGTAGCCGACGGAGATGACGCCAGCATTGGCTCCCACGGACGGATAGACCTTGTCGGCAGGTGATGTGTTCTTGGAAGTGACGTCCGAGTTGGTCCAGGTGATGCCATCCGTCGACACGGCGAGCCTGACCTGGCTGGATGTCGTGGTGCCGTCGTAGGACGTTTCATACGTCCCCCCACAGTTCCCGACGTCCTTGTTGTCGGCCCAGACGATCGCAATCGTCCCATTCGTGGGGTCGATGGCCATCGAGGGCAGGGCGCCGACGCGGAACTGTTCGTTGGTCAGCGTCTGACGGCCCTGTGCCCCGATCTGGAGCGGGTAGCAGTCGAGGTCGTCATAGATGCGTCCGGGTTCAGACGTCGTGAAGCTATTCCCGCCGTCGGTCGAACGCGAGACCGCAAGAACGTCGGTGTTGTAGTGACTCGATGGCGACGCGCTGCTGTAGGCGACATAGAGCGTGCCGTCGGGCGTCATGCCGACCTGCGAACCCTGGTTGTACGGATGCGCTGCGTCGGAGACCTCCTTGGCGGAAGACCACGACTTGCCACCGTTTCGGGAGGTGGCCATGACGATCGGCGACTTGAGGTAGCCGAGGCCGCGTGGGCCCGAGTAGAAGGTGGTCCAGGTCAGGTAGACGGTCCCGTCGTTTCCAACGGCCATCCACTCCTTGTCGAGGAAGAAGTTTCCAGCAGCGTTGTAACTGACCATAACCGGCGGGGTCCAGGTGTGTCCGCCATCTTTCGACGACGCGACCGCCACGCCGGACATAGTCCGAGGGAACTTGTCCAGGTTGTAGGTGATGGCGGCGAAGTAAAGGGTCCCGTCAGGAGCGAAAGCCATGACCGGATCGCCTCCGCATCCTGTCTTGACAAACTGGCCCTTCGCGCCGGTCGCAGCGGTCCAGCCCGGCATCTGGATGTTCACCCAGGTCGTGCCGCCGTTATCGCTCACGTAGGCCCAGCAGGCCCCGAAGTTGGACCGGTAGTCGTTGGAGCTGGTGACCACGTTCTGGTCGTTATGCGGGTTGATGACGATGTTCGACTCGTTCTGAGGCTCGTAGCATGTGGTCCCGTCGGCGAACTCGAAGGCCGAGTCGTTGACAATCGCGTCGTGCTCGTTGCTTGCCAGGGTCGCATAGGTATCTGTTTGGCCCGCAAATGGCTCGAACCTGCAGCGCGAGAACAGGACCTGATCGTTCGTGACCGGGTTTGCCTCGGCGTTCTCCTCGAAGCTGTTCAGGTCGTGCATCTCGGCAACCTCGGCGCTCTCGCCACCGTCCGAGGCCGAGGGCTGGAATCGGTCATGTCCTACGGAGACCGCCAGACTGGAACCGCTGAAGACCGTGGCGCCCACCAGGGCCAGTATTGTAATCAGGCCGATCCGTCGAAACGAATGCCCAGAACCAGCCGGTACCATCGATGTGCCCCTCCTGATGTGAGTTGTCGCGCGCAAGGGAACAAGGTCAGGGAGCGCGCGGAGGAGCCATCTTGCGCGCTCCGGAGGCGGCCACGCAAATCCTGGAGACTCAACTGTGGTGCGTGTAGGCACCATCCGCGCCCTCAACTGGCATGTCTGGTAACGGTGGGATACTGACCTTCACATACGAAGGAGCCCACGAACCTCATGACTGACTTTCGATTCGGAATTCTGCTCTGGAGCCAGGCTGTGACCTGGCCGGAAATGCTCGCGGCTGGGCGCCTCGTGGATCGCCTCGGGTACGACCATCTGTGGACCTGGGATCACCTCCACGCGATCGTGGGTGAGCCGCTCCAGCCGATCTATGACGGGTACGCGATCCTCGCGGCCTGGGCCGCCACGACCGAGCACACCAAACTCGGCCTGCTGGTCGGGGCCAACACGTTTCGTAACCCGGGCATCGTGGCCAAGTCCGTGACGACGATCGACCACGTGAGCGATGGCCGAGCGATCCTCGGCATGGGCGGTGCCTGGTTCGAATACGAGCACCGGGCCCACGGCATCGAGTACGGCGCGTCCGTCGGCGAGCGCCTGAAGTGGCTGGACGAATCGGCCGTGGCGATGCGTACGCTGCTCGATGGAGGGATCGTGACATCCCCGCCAGGGGGCCGATATCAGTTCGCAGACCTCCAGCAGCATCCCCTCCCGATCCAGTCCCACCTCCCGATCATGATCGGGGGCGGCGGGGAGAAGAAGACGCTCCGGACCGTCGCCAAGGTGGCGGACTACTGGAACGTCAACGCCGACCCGGAGGGGCTGGCGCGCAAGAACGCGATCCTGGCCGAGCACTGTGAGGCGGTCGGGCGCGACCCGTCCAGCATCATCCGGACGTCGAACAGCTGGATCGTGGTCCGCGACAGCAAGGCTGAAGCGGAGCGCGTCT